>DASSQM010000552.1:0-3401 GCA_035702465.1 Anaeromyxobacter sp.
TCTGCGCGGGGACGCGGTTCGAGGGGCTCGTGTGGGGCGAGGTCCGCCAGGACGGGTGGAACGCGACGGACGTCATCGTGCGGCTCCTCGCCGGCGGCAAGTTCCTCCCGCAGCTGCACCTCGTCCTCACCGACGGGATCGCGTTCGGCGGGTTCAACGTCGTCGATCTCCAGGCGCTCGCGGCGGCGCTCGGGCGGCCGTGCGTCGCGGTGATGCGGCGTTCGCCCGATCTCCAGGCGGTCGAGCGGGCGATCCGGCGCCTGCCGCGCGCGGAGCGGCGGCTCGAGCTGATCCGACGAGCCGGCCCCGTGTACCAGCTCGGGCCGTTCACGTTCCAGGTGCAGGGCGCGGGCCCGGAGGCGATCGGGCGGGCGCTCGCGCGCCTCACCGATCGGGGCGCCGTCCCCGAGCCGCTGCGGCTCGCACACCTCGTCGGCGGCGCCGTCCGCGGAGGCGAGAGCGGCAATCGCGCCTGAGCGACGCATGTGGGACGCGCGCCGCCCGGGGCCTGCATCCCGGCACGGAATGGCTCGGGCTCCGGTCGCCTGCTAGATTCCTCTCTGCCGATGTGCCGCCTCTTCGGCCAGCACGCCCACCCCGGCTTCGACCCCTGCGAGCCGCTCTGCTCCGCCGAGAACGCGCTCCGGTTCCAGTCGCACAAGCACCCGCACGGATGGGGCATCGGGTGGTACCGCGACGGCGTCCCGCAGCGGCGCCTGGGGCTCCTGCCGGCCCACCACGACGAGACGTTCGTCTCCGCGGCGCGCGCCCTCTGCTCCGGCGTGGTGGTGGCGCACGTCCGCGACGCGAGCATCGGCAGGGTCGTCGAGGAGAACACGCACCCCTTCGTGCACGGCCGCTGGCTGTTCGCGCACAACGGCACGCTCGCGCGGTTCAAGCGCGTCGCCTCGGTGCGCGACGCGCTGCTCGCCGAGATCGATCCGGACCTGCGGCCGCACGTGCGCGGCGAGACCGACAGCGAGCGATGCTTCCACGTCTTCCTCTCGCGGCTCCGCGCCCGCGCGCCGCTCGACGCGGCGGACCTCGGGAGCGTCCGCCGCGCCCTCGCCGAGATGACGGAGGTCGTGGCGCGCATCGCCGACTCGACCCACGAGAAGCCGTCGTCGATGAACTTCCTCGTCTCCGACGGGCGCATCCTCGCCGCCTGCCGCCGCGGCCGCACCCTTCACCTCTCCATCGACGCCGGCCCGCGGCACGCGTTCGTCGTCGCGAGCGAGCACATCGGGCGGGGCGCGTGGGAGGAGGTGCCGGAGGGCGGGTTCGTCGGGACGGAGGACGGCGCGAGCGCCACGCGAGGACCGCTCGCGGAGCGCCGCGCCGCGTAGCCGGCTTTCGACCTCCGGCCGGCTACTCCAGCCCTGCGACCATCAGCGCCCGCGGGTACCGCACCTCGTACCGGAGCTCGATCACCTTCTCCTCGCGGGCGCCGAGCGAGAGCTCGTGGATGCGCACGCCGGGCCTGTCGGGATCCTCGCGCGCCGGCGTCGTGCCGTCGAGGAGCGCGACCCGGATCCGCTCGTCGCGCGACACGGGCACGAGGTCGAGGAGCTTCACGGCGACCGGCGAGGCGTACCGGTTCTTGACGGTGATGCGCGCGCGGTAGCGGACGACGTCGTCCTTGGTGAGGAGCCCCGCGGTCTCGCGCCGGCGCTCCAGCACCTTGCGGTCGATCTCGACGCGCGGGTCCGCGCCGAACGCGAGCTCGAGCTCGCCGCCGGGCGGCGTCGCCGCGATGGGCGCGCGCCCTGCGAACTCGTCGCCCACGTACACGCCTGCCATGCCGGGGAGCAGCGGGAACCCGGTGTCGTTCACGGCCTTCGCGGTGAGGAACGCGGACGCGTCGACCCGCGGCGCGGCGGTGCGGACGATGCGCGCCTGGAGCGGGAACCGCGCGAGCGGGACCTTCCGCGCCTGGCCCGAGCCGTCGACGCTCTCGCGGCGCGGCGCGGTGAACGTGGCGGAGAGGAGGCCCTCCTGGACCGACGCCTGGGCGACCTCGGCGGCGTACGACTCCTCGCGCGCCTTCTTGTCCTCCTCCTCGCGGGCGGCGCTCGCGGGCGCGGCCGCTCCGGCCGCGGCGGCGCTCCGGTCGCGCCGGGACGCCGGGCGCTGGAGCGGCACGACCTCCGTGAGGTAGAGCGGCTGCAGCTCGGGGACGGCGAGGCCGCGGCCCGGCTGCGCCGTCGAGACGGACAGCGCGACGCCCTGCCAGTCCTCGCCCGTGCGCTGCCACACCGAGCCCTGGAACGCGAGCTCCATCGTCGACGCGTCGGGCAGGAGGCGCGCGTCCCACACCGGCGACCAGCCCGCGGCGGGGACGGCGTAGGAGACCGCGAGGTCGAGCGCGCCGCCCTTCTCGGCCTCGACCTCGACGGCGACGGCCTTCGTCGTCCGCGCGCGCTTCGCCTGCACCTTGTCGAGGTCGGCGCGCGCCTGGGCGACGCGCTTGCCCACATCGCGACGCGCCAGCTCCACCTTGCGGATCTCTGCCGTGGCCGCCGCCGTCTCGTTCCCGACGAACGAGGCGAGCTCCGCCCATTCCTTCGCCGAGACCTCCCGCACGGCCAGGTTCCTCGCGCGCTCCTCCGAGTACGTCGAGCGGAGCGAGCGGACGAACTCGAGCCGGGACTGCGCGGCCTTGGCGCGGTCGTCGAGGGCGCGGTCGTCGTCCTGCAGCGCCAGCAGCCGGTCCTCGACGGCGCGCGCCTCGGCCGCCGCCGCGTCCGCGAGCGTCACGCGCTCGATCGTGACGCCGAAGAGGCGGGCCCTCGCGCTGCCCCTCCCCTCCACGCGGACGGAGTCGTCGTCGAGCAGGTCGGGGAGCCCGTCGAGCAGGACGCGCGCAGGGCCGGCGGGGAGCTCGATCCGCGCGACGCGCGTGACGCGCGCGGAGGAGCGGTAGACGGTCACGGTGTCGAGGTGGGATGCCGCGCGGAGATCGGCGGCGTGGGAGAGGGCGGGGATGGCGAGGGCGAGGAGCGCGAGTGGGCGCATGGGGAAGACCTCCTTGCGGAGGGAACGCGCCGCATGGTGGAAGGATCTACGGGCGGCGGGTGGCGGCGGACCGCGACCCCGACCTCGACCTCGACCGCGACCCCGACCTCGACCTCGACCTCGACCCCGACCTCGACCGCGACCCCGACCGCGACCCCGACCGCGACCCCGACCCCGACCGCGACCCCGACCGCGACCCCGACCGCGACCGCGACCCCGACCGCGACCCCGACCGCGACCGCGACCCCGACCCCGACCCCGACCCCGACCCGAAGCCGTCGGTCTGTCCGAGTCCGGGTCCCGGGCGAGCAGGCGGTTCCAGAAGCGCAGAGGTCGCCGTCGTCGGCATGCTGTGTCGCAGGAGCCGCGCCCGGCTTCGCCGGGCA
>DASSQM010000553.1:0-2561 GCA_035702465.1 Anaeromyxobacter sp.
GGGCGTCCTCCCCATCGCCGGCATGCGCTGGGCGCGCAAGCCCAACCCCGAGGTCTCCTACCAGGACGCGCTCATCTCGCGGCCGTCCACCGCGCTGCACGACGGGGACGTGGTCCTCCTGCGGCGGGTCGGGCGCGAGGAGCTCGTGAGGCGCGAGGGAGAGCTCCACGTCGGCAAGCCGAAGGAGGTCCCGCAGGCGGAGCTCCTCTTCTCGCTCGAGCAGGACCCGAAGCTCCAGGGCGCGCTCGTCTCCATCGACCCGTGGAGCGGGTACGTGCTCGCCATGGTTGGCGGATACGACTTCGACGCGTCCGAGTTCAACCGGGCCTTCCAGGCGTGCCGCCAGCCGGGCTCCGCGTTCAAGCCCGTCGTCTACTCCGCGGCGATCGAGAAGCTCGACTTCACCCCGGCCACCATCCTCACCGACGCGCCGCTCGTCTTCCGCGACGAGGAGAACAGCTGGAAGCCGCAGAACTACGGCGAGGATTTCAAGGGCGACGTGACGGTCCGCACGGCGCTCGTGAACTCCATGAACATCCCCGCCGTGAAGACGGCCGAGGCGCTCGTCAACAAGTTCGGCATCGGCGTCCTCGGCGAGTGGGCGAAGGCGCTCGGGCTCACGACCCCGGTGAAGCCCGAGCTCGGCAGCGCCCTCGGGTCGTCGTGCGTGAGCCTGTGGGAGCTCACGAACGTCTACGCGCTCTTCGCGCGCTACGGCGAGAAGCGGCCGACCACGTTCGTGAAGCGCGTGCTCGACCGCGACGGCGACGTGCTCGAGGACCACTCGGACTGGCGCGATCCGTGGGTGCCGCTCGACGCGAGGCTCGCGGCCGGGTTCGCGGAGGTGACGCGCCCCCGCGAGCGCGCCATGGACGAGAAGACCGCCTACATCCTCGTACGCCTGCTGCGCGAGGTCGCCACGGTGGGCACCGGTGCGCGCGCGGCGGCGCTCGGGAAGCCCGCGGCGGGCAAGACCGGCACGACGAACGACTCCTTCGACACCTGGTTCATGGGCTTCACGCACGACCTCGCCACGGGCGTCTGGCTCGGCTACGACGTGAACGTGACGCCGCTCGGGCGCTACGAGACGGGCGGCCGCGCCGCGCTGCCGATCTGGCTCGACTACACGAAGGCCGCGCTCACCGGGCGCGAGCAGCCCGAGTTCGTGGCGCCGGAGGGGATCGTCGAGGTCAAGATCGACCCGCAGACCGGGAAGCCGGTGCCGGAGCAGGGCCGCGGCGTGCTCGAGCCCTTCAAGCAGGGGACGGAGCCGACGCTCTCGGCGGAGCCGGAGCCCAAGGTCGAGGTGAAGGACCTCTTCATGCAGTGACGGCGCGTGGGGTAGGATCTCCCCCGCCCGATGCTCGACAACATCGCCACGGTGGGGGTGAAGCGCTCCGTCCTTCTCTCCATCGTCATCGCCCTCGGGCTCGCCGGCGGCATCACCGCGTTCGCCGTGAACCGCGAGGTGCGCCGCTCCCTCGAGCGCGCCCTGCGCGAGCGCGGCGACTCGCACGCGCACATGCTCGCGATGGAGGTCGCGGCGCCGCTCGAGGCGGGGGACGACCGCCGCGTGGTCCAGGAGCTCGAGACGTTCTGGGACGAGGACCTCTTCGCGTACGCCGTGGTCCTGCGCGCGGACCGCTCCGTCGTGGCGCGGAGGATCGGCCGCGCGCACGCGGGCACGGCCGAGGACGTCGTCGCGGCCCACGCCGCGAGCGGGTTCGCGCCGACGTTCAGCACGGCCGACGAGTTCGGGTTCACGCGAATGGTGAAGGCGCCGGTCGCGCGGCCGGACGGCGCCAAGGAGGAGCGCACCGCGGGCTGGGTCCTCCTCGCGGTCCAGTCCGGCGACGTGAACCGCGAGATCCGGGAGGTGCGCAACGTCGTCCTCCTCTGGCTCGGCGTGGGCGGCGTCCTCCTCGCGGCGCTCGTGTACTTCTTCGTGGCGGGGATCCTGCTCCGCCCGCTGAACCAGATGAGCGCGGTGGCCCGGCGCGTCTCGGACTGCGATCTGACGGCGCGGGCGGCGAAGCTCGGCGACGACGAGCTCGGGACGCTCGCGGAGTCCCTGAACCGCATCGGCGAGAACCTCGCGGTCACCCTCTCGCGCGTGCAGAACGTGACCGGCGGCGTCGCCATCGTCATCGAGCGCATCTCGAAGACCGGCGCGGCGGTGTCCTCGGGCGCGGGCACGGTCTCGGCGCGCGTCCTCGACACCTCCTCGTCGATGGGCCAGATGATCGCGTCGCTCAAGGGGATCGCGGACAACGTGGAGGTCCTCGCCCAGAGCGCGGAGGAGTCGTCGTCCTCGATCCTGGAGATGGCGGCGACGAACGACGAGGTGGCCGAGAACATCCAGGGGCTCGCGGCGAGCGTGGAGGAGACCACCGCGGCCATCGAGCAGATGACCTACTCGATCAAGGAGGTGGCCAAGAACATCGAGGAGCTGTCCGCCACCGCCGAGGAGACGAGCTCGTCCATGAACGAGATGGACGTCTCCATCAGCCAGGTCGAGACGAACGCGAACGAGACCGCCAAGCTGTCCGAGCAGGCGCAGC
>DASSQM010000554.1:0-2450 GCA_035702465.1 Anaeromyxobacter sp.
GCGCCGCCACCTCGCCGAGCTTCACCGCCGTGCCGGACGGCGCGTCGCGCTTCTTCTTGTGGTGGATCTCGACGATCTCGACGTCGTAGGCCTCGCCGAGCACCTTCGCGGCCTGGCGGACGAGGTCGAAGAGCACGGTCACGCCGACGCTCATGTTCGGCGCGAGCACGATGGGGATCCGCTTCGCCGCGCCGACGGCGCGCGCCATGGCGTCGGGCGTCCAGCCGGTCGAGCCGATGACGATCGGCACCCCCTTCTCCGCGCAGAGCTCGGCGTGCGCCGCGGAGGCCTCGTGCGCCGTGAAGTCGACGACCACCCCGGCGCGCGGCAGCGCCTTCGCGAGGTCGTCGACGATCGGCACGCCGGCGGCCCCGCCGCCCGCCACGGTCCCCGCGTCCTGCCCCACCGCCGGAGCGCCTGCGCGCTCCACCGCGCCGGACAGGGCGAGCCCGTCGGTCGACCGCACGAGCCGGACGATCTGCGTCCCCATCCGGCCGGCGGCGCCGGTCACCACCACCTGGATCATGGCGCTTCCCCTACGCGGCCTTGAGGAGGCCGAACCGCACCATCGCGTCCCTGATCTTCACGAGGTTCGCGTCGGACACCGGCGCGAGCGGGAGGCGCAGCTCGCCGGTGGCCTTGCCGAGCAGCGCCACCGCGGCCTTCACGGGCCCGGGGTTCGTCTCGACGAACATCATCCGGTTCAGCTCCGCCATCGCGACCTGCTTGTCGAGCGCCTTCGCGAGATCGCCCCTGCGCGCCGCGACGACGAGCTCCTTCATGGCGCGCGGCGCGATGTTGCCGATCACCGAGATGACGCCCTGGCCGCCGCACGCGATGTACGGGAGCACCGTGAAGTCGTCGCCCGAGAGGTAGGCGATGGCGTTCTTCCCGACCTTCTCCACGAGCTGGACCTGGCGGTCGAGGTTCGCGGTCGCCTCCTTGATGCCGGCGATCGCGCCCGCCTTCGCGAGCCGCGCGACGGTCTCGGCCACCATGTCGACCGACGTGCGGCCCGGCACGTTGTACGCGACGACCGGGAAGCGCGTCGCCTCCCAGATCGCCACGTAGTGCCGGTAGAGGCCCTCCTGCGTCGGCTTGTTGTAGTAGGGCGTGACGACGAGCGCGGCGTCGGCCTTGAGCTCCTTCGCCATCTTCACCGACTCGATCGCCTCGTGCGTCGCGTTCGAGCCGGCGCCGGCGATGACCACCGCCCGCCCCCGCGCGACCTCGATCGTCGTGCGGATGACCTCGGCGCGCTCCTTCGCGGTGAGCGTCGCGCCCTCGCCCGTGGTGCCGCAGGGCACGAGGCCGTCCGTGCCCTCGGCGATCTGCCACTCGACGAGCTCCCGCAGCGCGCGGACGTCCACCGCGCCGTCCTTCATCGGGGTGACGATCGCCACCATCGCGCCTTCGAGTCTCGCCATGGCCCTGCTCCCGTGGGGAAATGAGGGATGAACTCTAACCTATCCGCGGAGCGGCGGGGAAACCGCCCTCTCCCCCCGGACGAGGTCGGCGTACGTCTCCCGCCGGCGGGCGAGGAGGGCGCGGTCGCCGTCCACGAGCACCTCGGCCGACCGCGGCCGGGCGTTGTAGTTCGAGGACATCGCGAACCCGTACGCGCCCGCCGAGCGGACGGCGAGGAGATCTCCGGGGCGGGGCTCGGGCATCCGCCGTCCCTTCGCGAGGAAGTCCGACGACTCGCAGACCGGGCCGACCACGTCGGCGACGATCTCCCGCGCGCCGGCGGAGGGCCCGACCGGCTCGATCTCGTGGTGGGCCTCGTAGAAGCTCGGGCGGACGAGGTCGTTCATCGCCGCGTCCACGACGACGAACGTCTTCGGGCCGCTCCGCTTCACGTAGAGCACCTGCGTGAGGAGGATCCCGGCGTTGCCGACGAGGACGCGCCCCGGCTCGAGGAGCACCTCGCCCCGGAACCTGCCCAGCGCCCTGCGGATCGCGGCGCCGTACTCGTCCGGATGCGGCGGCGACTCGTCCTTGTAGCGGATGCCGAGCCCGCCGCCGACGTCGAGGTGCGAGATCCGGATGTCGGCTCTCTCGAGGTCCTTCGCGAGCGCGAGCACGCGCGCCACCGCGTCGAGGAACGGGCGCAGCGTCGTGATCTGCGAGCCGATGTGGCAGGCGATCCCCTTCACCTCGAGCGCCGGGTCCTTCGCGGCGAGCGCGTAGAGGCGGCGGGCCTCGCCGACCGAGACCCCGAACTTGTTGTCGCGCAGGCCCGTCGAGATGTACGGGTGCGTCTTCGGATCGACGTCGGGGTTCACCCGCAGCGCGATGGGCGCCCGCACCCCGAGCCGCCGCGCCACGACGGAGATGCGGCCGAGCTCCGGTGCGCTCTCGACGTTCAGGACCCGCACCTTGGCCTCGAGCGCGAACGCGATCTCGTCGTCGCGCTTGCCGACGCCCGAGAACACCACCTTGCGCGGATC
>DASSQM010000555.1:0-7319 GCA_035702465.1 Anaeromyxobacter sp.
TCTTCGCACGCCGCTCGCGCTGCCCGCCGGCGTCGAATGCTACGCCGTCGCGGCTACGAAGGGGCGCGGCGACGCCGGCGGACGCCCGGGCGACGGGCTCGTTCCCGTGGACAGCGCGCTCGGCCGGCACGCGAGACCGGAACTGTCGCTCGCGTTCCCCGCGGCGCACCAGTGGATCGCCCGCGGGATGGACCACTTCGACCTGCTCGGCCGCCCGGAGGTATACGCGACGATCCGCGCGTGGCTCTCGCGCCGCGCGTAGGCGTGCGGTGCCGGCCCCCGGCTGGCTATCCGGCGGGCCGCGTCTGCTTGCGGACCTTCTTCAGGAAGGTCTTGGTGCACCGGCCGTGCGTCGCCTCGTGGTTCATGATCTCGGCGATGAGCCGCGCCTTCGCGTCCTGCCCGAGCGCCGCACAGGCCGTCACCTCGCGGGCGAGCTGTGCGCCCTCCGCGGTGACCGGCGCCTTCGGCCCGGCCGGGGCCGCGGCCGCCGGCGCGTGGTGCGACGGCTTCGTCTTCGTCACGTCGTGGAAGCGGGGCGCCGCCTCGGCGCGCCGTCCGGAGCCGTGACAGCTCGGGCAAGTCGCCGAGCTGCCGCCGAGCGCGTTTCCGACGCGCCCATCCCCGCCGCACATCCGGCACGTCTCGATTTCCATGGTCGCACCCTCGCACAGGGCGGTCCGGCCGTCACGAGGTCAGGCCCGCACGGCAGACGAACCGCCCCGGCGCGCGGTCACGCGCCAGGCGTGCCGCTCGCCTCGTTCGCAGGGGCGAGCGCCGGCGTCGCGCCGAGCATCGCCTCCACGCGCGCCTTGAGGTCCGTCCGCTTGATGTCGTCCCCGCTGAGGCGCTCGCCCTTCTCCGTCCCGTTCTGCAGGAAGACGATGGTCGGGCACACCGTGACGCCCAGCCGTTCGGCGAGCCGCGGATTCGCGGAGCGCGAGACCTTGAGGAAGCGCGCCTTCCCGGAGAACTTCGCCGCGACGGCTGCGAACCTCGGGCCGAGCGTCTCGCACGGCTTCGAGCCCTCGGCATGGAACTCGAGCACCACGGGGAGCGGCGCCGCGACGACCTGCGCTTCCCAGTCCTGCTCGGCGATCACCTGCACGTGCTCCGCCTCGACCGCCTTGACCGCGGGGTCCTCGGTCACTGGGAGCCTCACGTCGAACCGATTCTTCATGCGCGTCCTTTCGGCGCGGACGGGGCCAGCCGAGCGCCCGGCGCCCACGCTCGTCCGCTTACCTCAGTTCCGTGGAGGAGGGCACACCCGCTGCCGCGGGCTGCTCGCCCTTCCTGCTTTCTACCCCGTCTCGGCCGGCGGCGCCCGCCTCTCGAGGCCGTCGCGTCCGACGGCGGCGCGCGAGCCCGGGCCCCGCCGCACCGCGGCCGCTCAACCCGCGGTCATTCGGGTCGCAGGACTCGCGTTCTCTCACCGTTTAGACTACACAAATGGGGTCTCATCCCGTCTTTCGCGCCGGGCGTCGCCGCGGCGCCGATTCACGCGAGCGAACCGAACGCTCGCCTCCTCGGGCGAACGCGTCGCGCGCTCGTTCGCTGGCGCGAGGTCATGGCATGCCCGAAAGCTACTCGGAGATGAAGGTCCGGACGCACGTGGTCGGCATCGAGCGCCTCGAGAAGAACCGCTGGCGCGTCAGCGTCGACGGGAGGCGGTTCTTCACGTTCTGCACGGAGGCGCGCGCTCGGGACGCGGGGAGGCTCGAGGCCCGCCGGCTCGACTTCGCCGCGCAGGAGCGGGCACACCCGCAGGAGCGGGCACAGCCGCCGAACGCGCCCGCTCGGTGAGGGGATAAGCGAAGAGCCCGACCTCCGAAAGAGGCCGGGCTCTGTACGCTTCGACGGAAGCGGGTCAGACCGGGCGGACGTTCGCGGCCTGGAGGCCCTTCGGCCCTCGGGTGACGTCGAACTCCACCTTCTGGCCTTCCGCGAGGGTGCGGAACCCCTGCGCCTGGATGGCGGTGTGGTGGCAGAACACGTCCTCGCCGCCGCCATCCTGCGTGATGAAGCCGAAGCCCTTCGCGTCGTTGAACCACTTCACTGTACCGGTAGCCATTACTTTCACGACTCTTTCTTCGTTCTCGGGCCGCGATGTGGCGCCGCCCTGCCCCGCCCGAAGTGGGCGAGGAGCGCGCTGTATAGCCTCGCCGGCTCGTAAAGTCCAGCCGAAGTTCGGGAATTCTTCGGCGCGGCGGAAACTTCTCAAGGGACCTCGCGCGGCGTACAACCGACGCGGCGGATCGGAGGGAGCGATGAACGACACGTTCCGTGATCTCAAGGCCCGGGTCCGTCGCCTCGACGAGGCGCTCTCGGCGGGGGTAGGGACGAGCGTCGCGTTCGCGCAGGCGCTGAGCCTGGCGCACCGCGCGATGCGGCGCGGCGATCGCTCTCGCGCGCCGACCCCGCAGCTCGAGGCGCTCGTCCAGCGCGCCGAGGCGCTCGTGCGCACCACCGGTTAGCGACCTGCCACCGCGGCCGGTGCCGGGCAGCTCGAGCCGGGCACCCCCACGCGACGCGGGGGCCCCCGGCCTTCCGCCGGGGGAGCGCGCGCCCGCTAGATTCCAGGACGTCCGCGAGGGTCGCGCGATGTGCGAGCTGCTCGGCATGAACTGCAACGTCCCGACCGACATCTGCTTCTCGTTCTCGGGGTTCTCGGCGCGCGGCGGGGGCACGGACGTGCACTCCGACGGCTGGGGTATCGCGTTCTTCGAGGGGCGCGGCTGCCGGCTGTTCCACGATCCCCTCCCCGCGCGGACGTCGAGGGTGGCCGAGCTCGTGCGCCAGCACCCGATCCGCTCGCTCAACGTCATCGCGCACATCCGCAAGGCCACGCAGGGACGCGTCGCGCTCGAGAACTGCCACCCGTTCCGGCGCGAGCTGTGGGGCCGCTACTGGGCCTTCGCCCACAACGGCGACCTCGAGGGGTTCCGGCCGGCGCTGCGCTCCCGGTACCGGCCGGTGGGCGACACCGACAGCGAGGCCGCGTTCTGCCTCCTCCTGGAATCGCTCCGGGCGCGCTTCCCCGACGAGCAGCCGCCGCTCGTGCAGCTGATGGGAGCGCTGTCGGAGCTCACCGCCGAGATCGCGCGGCACGGGCCGTTCAACTATTTGCTCTCGAACGGCGAGCACCTCTTCGCGCGGTGCGCGACGAAGCTCGCCTACCTCGTCCGCCAGGCGCCGTTCGGCGCCGCGCACCTCGTCGACGAGGACGTGGCGGTGGACTTCGCGGGGCTCACGGGCCCGGACGACCGCGTCGCCGTGATCGCCACGGACCCGCTCACGAGGAACGAGCTCTGGACGCCTCTCGCCCCGGGGCAGCTGCTGGCATTCCGGGACGGCGCGGTCGTCGAGGCGGCGCCGTTCCCGTCCTAGGGCGAGCGCTTCTAGCCGCTCGAACCGCGCCTCCCCATCGCCGCTGCGGCCCCCGAGCGGGAGCCGCGCCGACGCCTCGCCTCTCCGAGCACCTCCCGGACCACCTCCAGGAACCGCAGCACCACCGGCTGCGGCTCGCCGGCGGGCCGCAGCGCGACGAGACGCGCGCGCGGCGCGGGCGCGGCGAGGTCGCGGTAGTCGACGCCGCGGTGGCGCAGCTCCTTCACCGACGCAGGCACGAGCGACACGCCGATCCCCGCCGCCACGAGCGCCATCGCGGTCGCGATCTCGGGGGCCTCCTGCGCGACGTCCGGCTGGAACCCGGCGCCCCGGCAGAGCCCGAGCACGAAGTCGTACCAGTTCGGCCGCCGGTCGCGCGGGAACATCACGAACGGCTCCCTCGCGAGCGCGGCGAGGGGGAGCGGCCGCCGCCCGGCGAGCGCGTGGCCGGAGGGGAGGACGGCGACGACCGGCTCCTCGTGGACCACCTCCGCGACGAGCGTCTCGTCGCCGAACGGCGGGCGGGCGAACCCGAGCTGGAGCTGCCCGGCGCG
Organism: Anaeromyxobacter sp.; assembly: GCA_035702465.1. Lineage (GTDB taxonomy): Bacteria > Myxococcota > Myxococcia > Myxococcales > Anaeromyxobacteraceae > Anaeromyxobacter. The sequence continues at coordinate 3,942 of DASSQM010000555.1, forward strand.
GATAGCCTCGACCTGGACCCCGGAGCTCATGACGCCGACCGAGAGCGCCACGTCGGGGTTGCGCGCGCGGAATCGTCGGATCACCTGGGGCATGAGCCCGTGCATCGCGGACGCGATGACGCCCACCGCGAGCGCGCCGGTCTCCCCGCGGGACGCCCGCCGCGCGGCGACGCCCGCCCGCGCCACGCGCTGGAGGATCTCGCGCGCCTCGCCGAGGTAGACCCGCCCCGCCTCCGTGAGATCGACGCGCCGCCCGCCGCGCGCGAAGAGCTCCACCTCGAGCTCGCCCTCGAGCTGGCGGATCTGCTGGCTGAGGGGCGGCTGCGCGATCCCGAGGCGCGCGGCCGCCCGGCCGAAGTGCAGCTCCTCCGCGACGGCCACGAAGTAGCGCAGGTGCCGGAGCTCCATCCCACCGATATGTATTGCATATCGATTCGATAGCAAACATATATTGGACATCTCGGGGCGCCGCGGCGCATCGTAGCGGCGGTGTCCGCGCTCCGCTCCGCCGCCGTCCTCGCCCGCCCCCGCCCCGCCGCCGCGCCCGCTCCGGCCGAACCGGTCCCCGCCGCGCGCGCCGGGACCACCGCGGCGCTCTTCGGCTTCGCGCTCGCCGGCTTCTGCTCGTTCCTCGGCTTCTACGCGTCCATGCCGCTCCTGCCGCTGCTCCAGCGCGTGTTCGCGGTGAGCGAGGCGGAGGCGGCGCTCACCGTCAGCGCGCCCACCATCGCGGTGGCGCTCGCGTCGCCGTTCGCGGGCGTCGTCGCCCGGCGGTTCGGGTCCCGCCGCACCATCGTCGCCTCGCTCCTCGCGCTGCCGATCCCTGCCCTCCTCGCGGCGACCGCCCCGACCGTCCACGCGCTCGTGGCATGGCGCTTCCTGCAGGGGCTGGCGGTTCCCGGGATCTACGCCGTCGGGATGGCGTACCTGTCCGCGAGCTGGCCCGCGGACACGCTCGGGCGGGCGATGTCGGCGCTCATCACGGGCAACGTGATCGGCGGCTTCTCCGGACGGTTCGTGTCCGGCATCGCGGCGGACCACCTCGGCGGCTGGCGCGTCGCGTTCGCCGCGCTCGCGGTGATCACCGCGATCGCGGCGGGGATCGCGATCCGCCTCCTGCCGCGCGAGGGCGCTCCCGCCGCGGGCGGCGCCGCCGCGCCGGAACGCGGACGTCTCCGCGACGTGCTCGGGCGCACGCCGCTCCTCGCGACGTTCGCCGTCGGGTTCATGGTGCTCTTCACCCAGGTGGCGACGTTCACGTACGTCACCTTCCACCTGTCGGCGCCGCCGTTCGGCCTCGGCACCTCCGCGCTCTCGTACCTGTTCACGGTGTACCTCGTGGGCGCCGTGGTGACGCCGTTCGCGGGGCGCTGGATCGACCGGGTCGGCTCCCGGCGCGCGATCAGCGCCGCCCTCGCCGCGGGCGTCGGCGGCGCCGCGCTCACCCTGGCGCCCTCGCTCCCGCTCGTGGTGGCGGGGCTCGCCGTGGTGTCCACGGCGGTGTTCGTGAGCCAGGCCGCGTCGATCACCTACCTGCGCACCGCGGCGCCGCCGCACGCGCACTCCACGGCCTCGGGGCTGTACGTCTCCATCTACTACGTGGGTGGCGCGGCGGGCGGCGTCGTCCCCGCGATCGCCTGGCGGGCCGGCGGCTGGGGGGCGTGCATCGCCCTCGTCGTGGCCGTCCAGCTCGCGACGGTGGCGGTCGCGCGCGGCGCGTGGCGAGGCGCCGAGCGCGCGCGCTCCTGACGCCGCTGCCGATGACGCTGGGCGGCTCGCTCCCGGCGCGGCGGCAAGCTCGCCGCCTCCTCGGCACGCGATCGCGGACGTGCGGTGGGGCTCCGCCGCGCTTATGCCGCCTCTCGCGACGAAACTCTCGGGAGGACGTGATGCAGGGAACGATTCCCGCGCAGATGAAGGTGGCCGCATTCCACCAGTACGGAGGGCCCGACGTCCTCCGCGCCCAGACGCTCCCCGTGCCGCGGCCGGGACCGAGCCAGATCCTCGTCCGGCTGGACGCCGCGGGGATCGGCGTGTGGGACCCGGAGGTCCGCTCGGGCGAGCTCGAGCTCGGGCCGCGTCGCTTCCCGCAGGTCATCGGTAACGATGGCGCGGGCGAGGTCGTCGCCGTCGGCGACGCCGTGCGGCACTTCCGCGTCGGCGATCGCGTCTACGCGTACTCGTTCACCGGCGGCTTCTACGCGGAGTACGTCGCGGTGGACGAGGACGCGGCCGCGCCGATCCCACAGGGGCTGAGCACCGACGAGGCGGGCGCGCTCGGCGCCGACGGCGTGACGGCGCTCCGGGGGCTGGAGGATCAGCTGCACCTCACCTCGGGGCAGACGCTGATGATCTACGGCGCGAGCGGCGGGATCGGCCACATCGCGGTGCAGCTCGCGAAGCGGATCGGCGCGCGGGTCCTCGCCGTCGCATCCGGGCCGGACGGCGTCCAGCTCGTGCGGAGGCTCGGCGCCGACGCCGCGGTCGACGGCAAGCGGGACGACGTCGCCGGGGCCGCGCGCGGCCTCGCGCCGGACGGCCTCGACGCGGCGCTCGTGCTCGTCCACGGCCCGAGCCTCGAGCCCGCCCTCCGCACCCTCAGGAAGGGCGGCCTCGTCGCGCACCCGAACGGCGTCGAGCCGGCGCCGGAGGCGCCGAAGGGCGTCCGCGTCCTCGCCTACGACGGCGAGCCGGGCCGCGACGCGCTCGAGCGGCTGAACCGGCTCATCGGCGCCGGCCCGTTCCACGTCGAGCTCGGCCGGACGTACCGGCTCGAGGACGCGGCGCGCGCGCACCGCGAGATCGAGCAGCACCACCTGGGGAAGCTCGCGCTGCGGATGCACTAGGGCGCGACGCGCGGCGCGCACGCCACGGAGACCTTGCCGTGGTGGAGGATGACGCCCGAGACGGAGGCGAGCCGGCGGTAGCCGCGCTTCCTGCGCGTGCCGACCACCACGAGGGCCGCCCGCTCGTCGCTCGCCATCTCCAGCACGTGGTCGCCGATGCGGCCCTCCCCCTGGTACGGCCGGTAGACCACCGGGCCGTCGCCGCCGATGTCGCCGACGAGCCGCGCCAGGTCGCGCCGGAGGAGCGCCTCCACCGATGCGTCCGGGTCGTCCGGGATCTCGAGCGGCTCGAGGCCGTACCGCGAGCTCACCCCGGGGTGAAACACGTGTCCGACGGTGAGCTCCGTCGGCCCCGCCGCGCGGAGGAGGCCGGTGAAGCGGATCGCGGAGTCGCTGCTCTCGGTGAAGTCGACGGCGAGGAGGACGCGCAGCGGCGCCTCTCGGCGCGCCCAGCGCGCGAACGGAGCGGCGTCCCGGACGACGACCACCGGCACCGGACACTCCACCGCGATCCGTTCCGAGGTCCCGCCGA
>DASSQM010000556.1:0-7790 GCA_035702465.1 Anaeromyxobacter sp.
CGCTATGGCGCCACCCGGTCGCGTTGAGCGTAGCGAGGCGCAGGAGCCCGAGCCGAGGTCGGGCGCGCGAGGAGCGAGCACCGCAGGCGCAGCCGCAGGGCGCCGCTGCGCGGCTGCAAGCAGAGGCTACGTCGAGGAGCGCAGCGACGAGCCCGCCCGAGATCGGCCGGGATCCTGCGCCGCAGTAGCTCAATGCGGTCGGGTGTCGCCATGAGGCCCGACTGGCGACGCCGCGGAGCCGCCGTCGCGGCATTCGGCCGCCGCTCCAAAGGGCACGGCACGATCGGGGCCGCGGGTCTGGCAACCTCCTGGTCCCCGAACATCTCGACGGCGGAGGGGAGGACCTCATGCTGCGTTTCATGACCGTTGCGCTCGCTGCGGCGCTGGTCGCGCCGGCCGCGATCGCGGAGCAGACCATCAAGATCGGCGTCCTCGGCCCGATGGCGTTCGTACAGGGCGAGGACCACTGGGCAGGCGCGGAGCTCGCGCGCGACGAGCTCAACGCCGCCGGCGGCGTGTCCGTCGGCGGGAAGAAGCTCAAGATCGAGCTCGTCAAGGTCGACACGAACGAGATGCAGTCCGTCCCCGACGCGACGAACGCGATCGAGCGCGCCCTCACGCGCGACAAGGTCGACTTCGTCGTGGGCGGGTTCCGCTCCGAGGCCGTCCTGGCGATGCAGGAGATCGCCATGGACTACAAGAAGCTGTTCCTCGGCTGCGGCGCCGCCGACGCGAAGCTCGGTCAGAACGTGCTCAAGGACCCGGAGCGCTACAAGTACTGGTTCCGCGTCACGCCCATCAACTCGCCGGATCTCGGCAGGACCATCTTCGCGATCCTCGGCGAGATCGCGGGCAAGATCCGCGCGGATCTCAAGAAGGACACGCCCAGGGTCGCCATCTTCGCCGAGAAGGTGATGTGGACGGAGTCGATCGTGAAGGCCGCGCAGGCGAGCCTCCCCAAGATGAAGATGGAGGTGGTGGGCCTGTGGCAGCCGTCTCCCACGTCCACGGACGTCACCGCCGAGCTCGCCGCCATCGACCGCGCCGACGCCGACATCGTGTTCACGGTCATCTCGGGGCCGATGGGGATCGTGCTCGGCCGGCAGATGGGCGAGCGCAAGACGAAGGCGATCGCGTTCGGCATCAACGTCGAGGCGCAGAAGGAAGGGTTCTGGCAGGCGACGGCGGGCAAGGGGAACTTCGTCGCGACGGTGAACACCTACGCCGAGGTGGAGATGACGCCGCGCATGACGCCGTTCGTGAAGGCGTTCAAGGCCCGCTTCAAGAGGGCGCCGACCTACACCGCCGACACGTACGACGCGCTCCACATGCTGGCGCAGGCCATCGAGAAGGCCGGGACCACGCAGGCGGACAAGCTCGTGCCCGTCATGGAGCAGATGAAGTTCACCGGCAGCAGCGCGTTCATCGAGTACGACAAGGCGCACGATCCGGTGTGGGGCATCGGGAAGGCGACGGGGATCGGGGTCCAGTGGCAGGACGGAGAGCAGGTCCCGTTCTGGCCGCCCACGGTGAAGGGGATGAAGACGTTCCGTCTCCCCGCGCCGTCGTCGTCGTAGAGCCGGATCGCCGCGGCGGAGGGGGCGCGTGCTGCAGGACATCCTCGTCACGGGGCTCGTGAACGGCGGCGTGTACGCGCTGCTCGCGATGGGGTTCTCGCTCGTCTTCGGCGTCGCCCGCATCGTGAACATCGCGCACACGGCGTTCTACATGCTCGCGGCGTACTGCTTCTACGCGCTCCTCGTGAAGCTCCGGTTGCCGGTCGCGGCGGCCGCCGTCGCCGCGGTCGCCGCCGTCACGGCCCTGTCGCTCCTCACCTACCGGATCGTCATCGAGCCGGTGCGGCAGCACGACGCCGCCGTCCTCATCGCGACCATCGCGCTCGCGCTCGTCTTCCAGGAGGTGATGCTGTTCGCCTTCGGCGGGCACTTCCTGGGGATCCCCTCCGCGATCGACGGCGTCGTCCGCATCGGCGGGGTGCGCATCCCGCACCAGCGGCTCCTCATCCTCGCGGTCGCCGCCGTCGCGCTGGGCGGGGCGTCGTTCGTGCTGTTCCGGACGCGCCTCGGGCTCGCCATCCGCGCCACCGCGAACGATCTGGAGGTGGCCGGGCTCATGGGGATGGACGTCGGCCGCGTCGCGATGGCCACGGTCGGCGTCTCCGTGGCGCTCGCGTCGGTGGCCGGCGTCGCGGTCGCGCCGGTGTTCGTCGTCGATCCGTTCATGTGGCTCACGCCGCTCGTCACGGTCCTCTCCGTCGTCGTGCTGGGCGGGCTCGGCAGCCTGAAGGGGAGCCTCCTCGGCGCGCTCGTCATCGGGTACGTCGAGGCGATCACGGTCTTCGCGCTGCCCCAGGGCTCGTTCCTGAAGGGCGCGGTCGCCCTGTCGATCATGGTGATCGTGCTGCTCGCGCGCCCCGAGGGGCTGTTCGGGGTCGCGTTCGAGGAGGAGCGGTGACCTTCCTCCTGCGCCGCGGGTGGGCCGAGCTCCGGAACGAGGTGCTCGTGCTGCCGTCGCGCTGCGTCGCGCTCGCGTGGGCGATCGCGGTGCTGCTCCTCCCCGTCCTGTGGCCGGACCCGTACGTCCTGCGCGTCGCGGCCATGACGTGCCTCTTCGCGACGCTCGCGGCGAGCTGGGACCTGCTCGCGGGCTTCGCGGGCCAGATGAGCTTCGGGCACGCGCTCTTCTTCGGCGCGGGCGCGTACGCGTCGGCGCTCGCGTCGCTCCACCTCGGCCTCTCTCCCTGGATCACCATCTGGATCGGCGCCGCGGTGGCGACCGCCGTCGGCGTCGCCTCGGGGTTCCTCTGCCTGCGGCTCCGCGGCGCGTACCTGTCGCTCGCCACGCTCGCGTTCCCGCTCATCGCGCTCGGGATCCTGTTCGCGTTCCCCGACGTCTCGGGCGGCGAGCTGGGGATCTCGGGGCTGCGCCCGCTCGCGCGCTCCCGCACCGCGAGCTACTACGTCACCGCCGTCGCCACGCTCGTCCTCGTGTTCGGGACGTGGCTCTTCGCGGACTCGCGCCACGGCCTCCTCCTGCACGCGATCCGCGACGACGAGGTGGCGGCCCGCGCGTCGGGGATCGACACCGTCCGCACGAAGCTCGCCGTGTTCGGCATCTCCGCGTTCACCGCCGGCCTCGCTGGCGGGCTGTACGCCCACTTCATGCGCGTGGCCGGCCCCTCCACGCTCGAGACCACGCTCTCGTTCCAGGTGGTGATCTGGGGGATCTTCGGCGGCCTCGCCACCATCTACGGCCCGGTCGCCGCCGTGTGCGTGCTGTACCCGCTGACCGAGTGGCTGGGCACGTACGAGGCGTTCTCGCAGCTGCGGCTGCTCGTGTTCGCCGTCGTCGTGCTCGTCGTGCTCCTCTTCATGCCGCGCGGCCTGACGCCCTGGATCCGCGATCGGCTCGAGACGAAGTGCCCGCGCTGCAAGCAGCGGAACGTCGCCTGGCGCTCGGGGTGCCGGCTCTGCGGCGCGGAGCTCCACGCGACGAGCGCACCGCGGGCCGCGTCCGCGGCGGAGCCCGCCCGCGCCGCCGAGCGCCCGGAGCCCGGCTACAGCCCGAGGTAGCGCGCGCGCAGCGCCGCGTCGGCCGCGAGGTCGCGCGGTGCGCCCGCGGCGGCGATGCGTCCCTGGGAGAGCACGTACGCCCGCGACGCCATCCGGAAGATGCGCGCGACCTCCTGCTCGACGACGAGGACCGTCACGCCGTCCTCGTGGATGCGCGCGATGGCCTCGAACACCTCGTCGCGCATGCGCGGAGCGAGCCCGAGCGACGGCTCGTCGATGGCGAGCAGCTTCGCGTCGTACATGAGGGCGCGCGCGGTGGCGAGCATCTGTTGCTCGCCGCCCGACAGCGTGCCCGCGATCTGCCCCTTGCGCCCCGCGAGCTGCGGGAACAAGAGGAAGCAGCGCTCGAGGCGGCGCAGGGTCTCCTCGTCGTCGCGGCACAGGTACGCGCCGGCCAGGAGGTTCTCGAGGACGGTGAGCTCGCGGAACGGCCGGCGGCGCTCGGGGCAGTGCACGAGGCCGAGCTTGCGGATCTCGTGCGGCATCATCCCGTCGATGCGCCGGCCGTCGAACCAGATCTCGCCGTCGAGCGCGATCTCCCCGTCGACGCCGCGCCTCATGCGCTCCTCGAAGCGGACCAGCCCCGAGATGGCGCGGAGCAGCGTCGACTTGCCGGCGCCGTTCGGTCCCACGAGGCCGACGAGCTCCCCGCGCTCGATGGCCAGCGACGCCCGCGACAGGACGAGCGCCTTGTCGTACCGCACCGAGACGTCCTTCACCTCGAGCAGCGGCATGGCCCGTCCTCACGCGGCGGCATGGCCCGTCCCCAGGTACGCCTCGACGACCTTGGGATCCCGCACCACCTCGGCCGGCGGGCCGTCCGCGATGAGCTCGCCGTGGTCCATCACGATGACGCGGTCCACGATCGACATGAGCTCCTTCAGCTTGTGCTCGATCATCAGGACCGCCGGCCCCTCCGAGTGGAGCCTGCCGAACCGGCCGCCCTTGTGGAGCCGCCGGATCGATCGAGCGAGCAGGTCGGACTCCGCCGGATCGAGCCCGCCGAGCGGCTCGTCGAGCAGGAGCAGCTCCGGCTCGGTGGCGATGGCGCGCGCCACCTCCAGCCGCTTGAGGTCCCCCTGCGAGAGCGCCGACGCCGGCTCGAGCGCCATGTCCGAGATCCCGACGAACTCGAGCGCGTCCATGGCGCGGGCCTCGACGGTCTTCACCCACTCGCCGCGGCGCCGCGCGCGCGGCGCGAGGAGCGGCACCATCACGTTCGCGACGATGGGGAGGTTCCGGAACGGACGGGTGTTCTGGAACGTGCCCGCGATCCCGCGGTTCACGACGTCCCAGGGCTTGAGCCCCGTGACGTCCTCGCCGGCGAAGACGATGCGGCCCGAGTCGGGGCGCAGGATCTTCGTGACCAGCCGGAGCAGCGTGGTCTTCCCGGCGCCGTTCGGACCGATGAGCCCCACGATCTCGTCGCGGCGCAGCTCGAAGGACACCGCGTTCACCGCCACGAGCCCGCCGAAGCGCTTCGTGAGCCTCTCGACCGCGAAGAAGGGCGCGCCCGTCACGCGACGCCCTCCTCGCGCAGCTCGCGGCGGGACACCTTGCCGATGTCGCTCTTCGGCAGCTCGCCGCGGAACTCGACGACGTGCGGCACTTTGAACTCGGCGAGCCGCTCGCGGCACCAGGCCTGGAGATCGGCCTCGCTCACCCTGCCCCGCGCCTCGCCCTGCAGGACCACGATGGCCTTGATGCGCTGGCCGACGGCCGGGTCGGGGACGCCGATGACGCCCGCGGCCTTCACCTGGGGGTGCGCGTAGAGGACGTCCTCCACGTCCTTCGCGAAGACCGAGTACCCCTTGTACTTGATGAGGTCCTTCGCGCGGTCGTAGAAGTGGAAGTAGCCCTCCTCGTCCATCCGCACGATGTCGCCCGTGCGCATCCACCGGCGGCCCTCGAGCTCCAGGAACGAGCGCTCCGTCTCCTCGGGGCGGCGCCAGTAGCCGACCATCACGTTCGGCCCGTGCAGGACGAGCTCGCCGGTCCCGCCGGGCGGCACCACCGCGAGCGACTCGGGATCGATCACCGCGGCGAGCACGTTCGGGACCGGGCAGCCGAACGACCCGGGCTTCGGGCGGGTCACGGGGTTCACGTGGCTCGTCGCGGCCGTCTCCGTGAGCCCGTAGCCCTCCACGATGCTCGAGCCCGTCCGGCGCGACCACGCCTGCATCGTCGAGTCGTGCAGGGTGTCGGCGCCGGAGACGATGAGCTTGAGGCGGCGCCAGCTCACCTTGGCGGTGTCCTTGTGGTCCTTCAGGTACTCGAACAGCGTCGGCACGCCGAAGAAGATGGTCGCGCGGTGGCGCTCCATCGCCCCGAGGATCGCCTCGGTGTCGGGGCTCGTGAGCAGGACGAGGAGGTGCCCCTGCGCGAGCCCGTTCAGCATGATCGCGACCTGGCCGTAGATGTGGAAGAACGGCAGGAACGCGAGGATGACCTCCTTGCCCTCGACGAGGCCGGGGAAGCTCGCCTGCGCGACGGTGCGGGCGGCGACGAGGTTGAAGTGCGTCAGCATCACGCCCTTCGGGTGCCCGGTGGTGCCGCCCGTGTACGGGAGCGCCGCGACGTCGACGAGCGGGTCCGTCGCGATCGCGGGCGGGGCCGGCGGGTGCCGCGCGACGAGCTCGGCGAACCGGTGCACGTTCGGCGCGGGCGCGATCTCGGCGGTCCCGAGGCTCCCGCCGGAGAAGAGCTTCGCGAGCGGCCCCTTCCCGAGGAGCCTCCGCATCGCCGGCAGGTACTCGCCGACGCTCGTCACGATCACGGCGTCGAGCGCCGCGCCCGAACGCGCCACCCGGTCGTGGAGGATGTCCTGGCAGACGATGACGCGGGCCCCGCTGTCGTCGAGCTGCCAGCGCACCTCGCGGCTCGTGTAGACGGGGCTGATCGGCGTGACGGTCGCCCCGGCCTTCAGCGCGCCGAAGTACGCGATGACGAACTGCGGGCTGTTCACGAGGTAGAGCGCGACGCGGTCGCCCTTCCGCACGCCGAGCGCGGCGAGCGCGTGCGCGAAGCGATCGGCCTGCTCGCGCAGCTCGCGGTACGTGAGCTCCCGACCGTAGAAGGCGACCGCGGGACGATCGGCGAACCGCTCCGTGGCCACGTCGAAGACCGCCGGCACGGACGTGTGCGGGATGTCGATCGAGGCCTGGACGCCGGGCGAGTAGAACGGAAGCCATCGCTTCGCGAGGTACTGCGCGAGCGCGTTCATCGGGACCCCTCCCGAGAGCGAAGGAGACCACGATCCGGAGCGAGCCGTCCCACGCTTGGAAGGGCCGTGCCGCGGGGCGCGGGCGCTCCCTCGGCCGCGCGGCCGCGGCAACGTGCCCCACGGGCGCCGCGACGTTTCGCAGCAGCCGAGCGATCCCGCGGTGCGCGGACGGGGTGCGTACCTTCGCCCCATGAGAATGACAGCCGGGATCTGCGCAGCCCTCTCCGTCGCCCTCCTCGCAGCAGCCTGCGCTGGACCGAGCGCGCAGGCGCAGGCCGACCTGCCGGGCCCGCAGGTGGAGCCCCCGATGCCGCCTCCTGCGACGCCGCCTCCGCCTCCGGCGTACGCGGGTGGCCTGGAGGCGCCGCCGCCCTCGGTGGCGGACGGGCAGTGGGTGTACACGGCGCAGTACGGCTGGGTCTGGGCGCCCTACTCCGACACGTTCGTGTGGGTCCCGGCCAACGGCACGGGCGAGCCACTCGAGTTCGTTTACTATCCGTCATACGGATGGGCGTGGATCGCGGCGCCGTGGGTGTGGGGAGTGGGACCGTGGCCGTACTTCGGCCGCCCCGCGCCGACGAGGTTCGCGTGGTACCAGCGCGGCTGGTGGAGGGAGCCGCGGCGCTGGCACTACACCGGCGCGCCGCCGCGCGGACCTCTGGCGACGCGCGGGGTACGGCCGGCGCCGCCCGGGCGGCCCGCTCCCATCGCGCGGCCTGCGCCGGCCCCCTCCGGACAGCGGCAGGGCAGGATCGAGCCCGAGCGCCGCCCGGGCAGGGCCGAACCGGAACGCCGCCCGGCCAGGGCGGAGCCGGATCGCTCCCGCGCGCGCGACCGAGGCGAGGCGGACCGCAACGGGCGCCGCCCCGAGCCGCGGGAAGGCGAGCGCGAGCGCCGCCCGGAGTGAGCGGCGCTCGCGTCGAAGCCCGCGCGAGCGATTCCGTGGTGCCGGATCCCGGCGGCCCGAGCGCGGA
>DASSQM010000557.1:0-9087 GCA_035702465.1 Anaeromyxobacter sp.
GTTGAACTTGATGACCTTGAACTTGAACTTCTCGCCGATGAGCTTGTCGAGGTTGCGCACCGGGCGGATGTCGACCTGGGAGCCGGGGAGGAACGCCTTCACGCCGATGTCGACGGAGAGGCCGCCCTTCACACGGCCGACGATGACGCCCTCGACGAGCTCGTCGCGTTCGCACGCGGCGGAGATCTCGTCCCAGATGCGCATCTTGTCGGCCTTCTCCTTGGAGAGGACGACCATGCCCGTGTCGTTCTCGCGGGACTCGACGAGGACGTCGACCTTGTCGCCCACCTTCACGGCGGGCTCGCCGCCGGGCGCGGGGACGAACTCGGAGATGGGCACCTGGCCTTCGGACTTGTAGCCGATGTCGACGACCGCGTAGTCCTTCGTCAGCGCGATGACGGTGCCGGGGACGACCTTGCCTTCCTCGATCGGACCGCCGGTCTTCTGGCTCGCCTCGAAGAGCGTCGCGAAGTCTTCGATCTCGGCCTCAGGCATGCGGGGAGTCTGGTTCTGCATTCGTTAGAAACCAACCTTTGGTGGGAATGCGCCGGCCCTTCGAGCTGCGGCCGCGGTCGCGGTCGCGTGGGCTGCCTCGGCTTCGGCTCGAGGCTGAGCTGGGCGGGACGAAGACGCCGGCGAAGACCTGCGTGCCCCCTGGTTCTTTCGCCGTGGTCCGGCCCGGGGATCGAAGCCGGCGGCGTGCCGGGGCACACCCCGGCGCACATCCCCATAACGACAAGGCGGGCACGCTACACGCGTGATTTCACGACGTCAAGCAGCCCGTGGGAGCCGAGATGCCACGGAAGGCCGCCCGTCAGGGAAGCTCCCCGAGCCACTTCGCGACGCCCTCGACCACCCAGTCCGGCGTGGAGGCGCCCGCGGAGATGCCCACGACGCGGCACCCGCCGAACCACGCGGGCTCGAGCTCCGCCTCCGTCTCGACGTGCCACGTCCGAGGCTGGATCTCGCGGCAGATCTCCGCGAGATGCCTCGTGTTCGCGCTGTTCTTCCCGCCGACGACCACCACCGCGTCGACCTGCGCGGCGAGCGAGCGGGCGTCGGCCTGGCGCTCCTCCGTGTCGTTGCAGATCGTGTTGACCGCACGGACCTCCTGGACCCGCAGGGCGAGCGCGCCGACGACGCGCTCGAAGTCGGCCCCGATGCAGGTGGTCTGCGCGAGGACCGCCACCTTCTTCGTCTTCGCGTCGAGCTCCGGGATCGGGCCGCCCGGCTTCACCACCGTGCACGGCCCCTCGACGTACGACAGGACGCCCTTGATCTCGGCGTGGTTCGCGTCGCCCACGATGACGACGTGGTAGCCCTCGCGGGAGAGCCGCTGCGCGACGGCCTGCGGGTACTTCACGTACGGGCAGGTGCCGTCCACCACCTCGAGCTCGCGCGCCTCGGCCCGCTCCAGCTCCTCGCGGACCGCGCCGTGCGTGCGCACGACGACGGTCGTTCCGTCAGAGACCTCGCCGATGGCGTTCACGGTCCCGACGCCCTTCTCGCGGAACCGGGCCACCGCCTGCGGGTTGTGGATGATGGGGCCGAGCGTCACGACGGGGCCGCCGTGCCGCTGGTCGGCGACCTCCATCACCTTGTCGACCGTCCGGCGGACGCCCCAGCAGAAGCCGGCGGTCTTGGCGATCTTCACGTCCACGCGCGGCTCATATAACGCACGGCGCCGGCCCGGGCCAACCGGGCCCTCGCTCAGGTGCCCTTGTCCCCCACGAAGCGATCTTTTTCGTCGCGGAAGAGCACGTTGAACGTGGTGAGCGAGCCGTAGCAGCGCGTGACGTATTGCTGCATGTCGACCTTCTCCGCGTCCGTGAGCTTCTCGTGCGCGTTGATCTTCTGCTCGAGGACGCGCAGCCGGTCCCGGATCATCACGATCTTGTGGAGGAGCGCGTCGAGCGGGACCTCCTTCGGCTGCGTGCCCGGATCGCCGGGCTTGAGCACGACGGTACCGCCCTCCCACTTCGGCGCGAGCCGGATGTCGGCCTCCTCGTCGCGCAGCGCTTCGCGGATCGCCTGGGCGAACTCCTCGCGGGTCATGTCGGTGAGCTCCTCGGGAAGAGGTGTCGTGGACGGCGCCCGCGCCGGCTCCGGGCGCACGTCTCGGATCGGCGCGCGCTCGGGCTGCCCGGACGGCCGCAGCACGGGGCCGGCGGGTCCAGCCGGTCGGGCCGCGCGGCGCCGCGACGGCTGCGGCGGCGGCGTCTGCGGGACCGCGGCGTCTCGCGAGAGGTAGCGCTCGCAGATGGGCGCGGTGCCGGGGAAGTCGCCCGTGCGCACGCCGAGCCGGCACGGGCCGATGGGCCCGCGCGCGTCCTCCAGGATCGGTCTCCACAGCCGGCAGGTCCCGCACTCCTTCGGGCCGTAAGCGCGGGGCGCCTCCGGGCGGGCGGGTGCCGCCTCGTCCGCGATGGGCTGCGCCGGCGCCGGCGCCCTGTCGTCGCCCGACGTCATCGCGCCCCCGGGGCCGCAGGGCCCGCCGGCCGGCGCGCGGCGAGGCGCGCCTCGACCTCGCGCGCGAGCCGCTCCACGACCTCGTCGAGCGCGACGCCGCTCGTGTCGACCACGATGGCGTCGGCGGCGGGCTTGAGCGGCGCGACGGCGCGCTGCGAGTCGTCGCGGTCGCGCCGGAGCTGGTCCGCGAGGACCTCCTCGTACGTCTGCGGGTCGCCCTTCGCGGCGAGCTCGGCGTGGCGGCGGCGGGCGCGCTCCTCGGGCGAGGCCACGAGGAAGAACTTCGCCTCGGCGTCCGGGAACACGACGGTCCCGATGTCGCGGCCCTCGAGCACCGCGCCCGCGTTGCCGGGCGCGAGCGCGAGCCGCCGCTGGAGGTCGAGGAGCCCCGCCCGCACCACCGGGCGCCCCGACACCTTGCTCGCCCCGAGCGACATGGGCGGGGTGCGGATCTCGATCGAGACGTCCTCGCCGCCGAGGAGGACGCGCTGCCCGGCGCCCTCGGACTGCGGCGGCGCGAACCGGACGTCGATCGCCGGCAGGAGCTGGGCGAGCCGGCCGTCGTCGTCGAGCGCGACGCCCCGGCGCGTCGCGGCGAGCGCGACGGCGCGGTAGATGGCCCCGGTGTCGACCATGGCGAACCCGAGCCGCGCCGCGAGCCGCCGCGAGGCGGTCGACTTGCCCGCTCCGGCGGGCCCGTCGATCGCCACGATGAACGGCCGGGCGCTCACGGCTCACTTCACCTTCCGAGCACCTTCCTCAGGGCCGCGAGGCACTTCTCGTTCTCGGGCCGCGTGCCGACGGTCACGCGCTGCGCGGTGGGGAACCCGTAGCCGCCCATCGGGCGCACCACGACGCCCTCGCGCAGGAGCGCCTCGAACACGTCCTTGCCGGGCCTTCCGGGGAAGTCCGCGAGGACGAAGTTGCCCTGCGACGGGACCACCGTCGCGCCGAGCGCGGCGAGGCCGGCGGCGAGGAACGGGCGCTCCTCCCTCACGAGCGCGCGGCTCCGCTCGACGTGCTCGAGGTCGGAGAGCGCGGCCACGCCCGCCGCCTGGGCCACGTGGTTCACGTTGAACGGCGCGCGCACGCGATCGAGATACTCGACGACCTCGGGCCGCGCCAGGCCGTAGCCGAGGCGCAGCCCGGCGAGCCCGTAGATCTTGGAGTACGTCCGGAGCACCACGAGGTTCGCGTACTTCTTCCGGAGGGTGAGCGAGTCCTGGTAGCCGGGGGCGTCCACGAACTCCACGTACGCCTCGTCGAGCACGACGAGCGTGTCCTTCGGCACCGCATCGAGGAACGGCAGGAGCTCCGCCTCGGTGAACCAGGTGCCCGTCGGGTTGTCCGGGTTCGCGAGGAAGATGACCTTGGTGCGGCGGGAGAGGAGCTTCCGCAGCGCGTCGAGGTCGTAGTGGAAGCGCGCCTTCATCGGCGCCTCGACGAGCGTGCGCCCGTGGGCCTGGGCGGCGAGCTTGTAGGCGATGAAGCTCTGCCCGCTCGTCAGGACCTCCTCGCCCTCGAGCACGAACGTGCGGACGAGCAGCTCGATGAGCTCGTTCGAGCCGTTCCCGACGAAGACCTCCTTCGCGTCCACGCGGAAGTGCGCCGCGAGCGCGTTGCGGAGGTAGTACGCGGAGCCGTCCGGGTAGAGGTTGACGCTCGCGGCGGCCTCGCGCGCGGCGGCGAGCGCCTTGGGCGACGGGCCGAGCGCGTTCTCGTTCGACGCGAGCTTCGCGACGTTCGCCACCCCGTACTCGCGCTCCACCTCCTCGATGGGCTTTCCCGGGATGTAGGGCGTGAGGGAGGCGACGTACGGCGGGACGAGGGGCATAGGGCGCAAACCTATAGCACATGGGCCCCGATCCGGTGCCCGTCACTCCTCGCTCGTGAACACCCCCATCGCCCGGTACTTCTTGTACCGGTCGGTGACGAGCTGCTCCGGCGTGAGCTTCTTGAGGTCTGCGAGGTGGCGGCGGATCGCCTCGCCGACGCTCCTCGCGATCGTGTCCGGATCGCGGTGCGCGCCGCCGGCGGGCTCGGGGATGATCTCGTCGGTGATGCCGAAGCCGGCGAGGTCGCGCGCGGTGAGCCTCAGCGCCTCCGCGGATTTCTTCCCCTGCGTGGCGTCGCGGTAGAGGATCGAGCTGCAGCTCTCCGGCGAGATCACGTTGTACCAGGCGTACTGGAGCATCAGGATCCGGCTCGTCACCCCGATGCCGAGCGCACCCCCCGACGCGCCCTCGCCGATGACGACGGAGATCGTCGGGACGCCCAGCGACGCCATCACCTCGAGGTTCACCGCGATCGCCTCGGCCTGCCCCCGCTCCTCCGCGCCGATGCCCGGGTACGCGCCCGGCGTGTCGATGAAGATGAGGAGCGGCCTGCGGAACCGGTCGGCGAGATCGAAGAGCCGGCGCGCCTTGCGGTAGCCTTCCGGCCTCGGCATCCCGAAGTTCCGGATCATGTTCTCCTTGGTGCCGCGGCCCTTCTGGTGGCCGACGACCACCACGGGCTCGCCCTCGAAGCGCGCGAACCCGCCCACGATGGCGCGGTCCGCGGCGAAGCGGCGGTCGCCCTCGATCTCGAAGAAGTCCGTGAACAGGCGCTGCACGTAATCGAGCGTGTAGGGCCGGTTCGGGTGGCGGGCGAGCTGCACGATCTGCCACGGCGAGAGGTCGCTGAAGATCTCCGCCTGGAGCCGCTTCGCCTTGCGCTCCAGCTTCAGGATCTCCTCGGTGAAGTCGATCTTCGCGCCGCCGGAGAGCTCCTTCAGCTCGGCGATCTTCGACTCGAGGGCGATGAGGGGTCGCTCGAACTCGAGCGCGAACTGCTGCTTGGGGACGGCCATCGGAACGCGCTTATAGCACGGCGTTCCCGGCGCGCACCTTCGGTCGCTGAGGTACGAAACCCCGTTCATTCCGCGACGACGCGGCGCGCCAACGCGGCCGCGTCGTACGGCGGCGCGACCCACTCCACGCCGCGCTCCTTCCGGAGCCAGACGATCTGCCGCCGGGCGTAGCGGCGGTGGGCGACCTGGACGCGCCGGATCGCCTCGTCGAGCGGGAGGGCGCCGCGCACGCAGGCGAGCGCCTCCGCGTAGCCGATGGGGAGCTTGCCGGGCACGGCGCCGCCGAACCGCGCGGCGAGCGCGCGCGCCTCGTCGAGGATGCCGCCGGCGAACATCGCGGCCACGCGCACGTCGATGCGCGCGTGGAGCTCCGCGCGCGGGGGTTCGAGGGCGAAGATCGCCGCGTCGTAGCGATCCGGGCGAAAGGCGTGCGAGGCGTGCAGCTCGGAGGGGCGCCGGCCGGCCGCCGCGATCTCCAGTGCGCGGACGATGCGGACGAGGTCGTTCGGGCGGATGGTCCGCGCCGCCTCCGGGTCGATCGCCGCCAGGCGAGCGTGCAGCGCCGGCCGCCCGATCCGCCCCGCCTCGTCCTCGAGGCGCGCGCGCAGCGCCGGATCGCGGCCCGGCGCCGCGACGACGCCGTGCAGGAGCGCGCGCAGGTACAGCCCCGTGCCGCCCGCGACGATGGGCACCTTCCCGCGCGCGGCGACGTCCGCGATGGCGCCGTCGGCGAGCGCCACGAACCGCGCCGCGTCCATGCCCTCGCCGGGCTCGACCACGTCGACGAGGTGGTGCGGGGCGGCCCGCCGCTCCTCGGGCGTCGGCTTCGCCGTGCCGACGTCGAGCCCGCGGTAGACCTGCTGCGAGTCCGCGTTGACGATCTCGCCGCCCACCCGGCGGGCGAGCTCGACGGCGAGCGACGTCTTCCCCGACGCGGTCGGCCCGGCGATGACGGCGATGCGGATCACGGCGCCGGCGCGCCCGCCTTCCCCTTGCGCTCTGGCGCGATCCCGAGCGCGGCCCGCACGTCGGCGACGAGGGACCGCGACGCCTCCTTCGCGTAGCCGCGCTCGATCTTCGCGATGGTGCCGTCGCGCCGGACGAGGAAGACGGCGGGGAGCTGCCCCTTCGGCCCGAGGTAGCGCCGCGCGACGAGCGTGAAGCGGTCCGAGAGCACGGGGAACGCCACCTTCGCCTTCTCGACCATCCGCAGCGTCGCCTCGACGCCGGGGGCGTCGTCCTCGATGTCGATCGAGAGGACGCGGAGCCCCTGCTCCCGGTACATGCGGTCGAGCTGGACGAGGAGCGGCAGCTCCTTCCGGCACGGCTCGCACCAGGAGGCGAAGAAGCTGATGAGCACGGCCTTCGACGCGGGGTCTTCCGGCTCCTCGCCCGCGTACAGGTCGAGCGACACGATCTCCGCGCGGGCGACCTCCGGGTTGAGCACGCGCAGCGCGAAGGGCGGTGCGGGCTTCCCCACGGCGACGCCGTCGTCCGCCGCGGCGGCGGAGGCCGCGAACGCGAGGAGCAGCAGCGGCACGAGGAGACGCACGGGGTCGGGGTCGAGGTCGGGGTCGGGGTCGAGGTCGGGGTCGAGGTCGAGGTCGAGGTCGGGCTCACCGCGCCTTCAACGTCTCCACGAGCTTCCCCAGCTCGACGGGCCTCTCCTCCCTCGACTTCATGTCCTTGAGCTTCGCCTGCCCGGAGCGGACCTCGTTCCCCCCGAGCACGAGGGCGTACCGCGCGCCCACCCTCTCCGCCTGCTTGAACTGCGCCTTCATCTTCCCGCCGCGTGGATCGAGATCGCACGCGATCCCGGCCTTGCGCAGCTCCGCGCCGCGCCGCAGCGCCTCGACCGCCCCCTCGGCATCGGCCGTGACGAAGAAGACCTCCGGCGCGCGCGCGGGCGCGTCGCGCCCCCGCTTCTCCAGGATCATGGCGAGCCGCTCCTGCCCGAGCGCGAAGCCGATGCCGGGGGTGGGCGGCCCGCCGAGCGTCTCGACGAGCTTGTCGTAGCGCCCGCCGCCGGCGACCGCGGACTGCGAGCCGAGCGCGTCGCTCGTGAACTCGTACGCGGTGCGGACGTAGTAGTCGAGGCCGCGGACGAGCCGCGGGTCCACCGTGTAGGCGACGCCGAGCGCGTCGAGCGCGCCCTTCACCTGCTCGAAGTGGCCACGGCACGGGTCGCACAGCCGATCGAGGAGCCGCGGCGCCCGGTTCAGGATCGGCTGGCAGGACTCGACCTTGCAGTCGAGGACCCGGAGCGGGTTCCGCTCGATGCGCTCGTTGCAGTCCGGGCAGAGCTCCGCCTTGTGCCCGCCGAGCCAGGACTCGAGATCCGCGAGGTACGCCGGCCGGCAGTTGCCGTCGCCGACCGTGTTGAGCTTCAGCGCCGCGCGGACGCCGAGGCGCGCGAGGAAGTCGTCGAGGAGGGCGATCTGCTCGGCGTCGATGAACGGCTCGGCGATGCCGAAGGCCTCGCAGCCGATCTGGTGGAACTGGCGGTAGCGGCCCTTCTGCGGGCGCTCGCGCCGGAACATCGGCCCCGCGTAGAACCACTTCTGCGGCCCCTCGACGTACGCGCCGTGCTCGATGAAGGCGCGCACCACGCCCGCCGTCCCCTCGGGCCGCAGGGCCAGCAGCTCCTCGCCCTTGTCCTCGAAGACGTACATCTCCTTGTTCACGATGTCGGTCGCCTCGCCCACGCCGCGGGCGAAGACCTGCGCGTGCTCGACGATCGGGGTGCGGACCTCGCGATACCCGTACAGCGCGAACACCTCGCGCGCGACCGACTCCATCTCGTGCCAGCGGGGCATGTCCGCCGGGAGGATGTCGTTCATCCCCTTGACGCCCGGGATCTTCATGGCGCCCGGTTTCTACCAGAGAGCGGATCCCCGTGCACCCCGCGGGGCGCGAGCGACGCGTCGAGGTCGGGGTCGCCGTCGGGTCGCGGTCGGCCCGCCCGTCACGACATCCCGCGCGTCGCCAGGTGGCGCGCGAGGTCCCGGTCCATGGTCGCCACGTGGACCTCCATCGACGTCCGCAGGGAGGTCGCGTCGCGCGCCGTCGGCAGGGCCGGGCCGTACAGCGCCGTCCTGCACCGCTCGAGCTCGGCGAGGCAGCGCGCGTGCTCGCCGAGGTGCACGGCGGCGTCGGGGTACCGGTGGCGGCGGATGAGCTCCCCCTCGGTCGAGAAGTGCTCGCGGGTACGGTCGATGAGCTCGTCGAGCGCCTTCGCGGCTGCCGCGGCGTCGCCGCCGTCGCGCAGCGCGTCCAGGAACGCGCCGGCGAGGACGAGCTGGCTCTCGTGTTGCGCGTCCACGAGGGGGATGCCGAGCAGGACGCGGGCGCCGTCGCCCGCGGAGCAGAGGCGGTCGATCGTGGCGAGCAGCGCCTCGAGATGGAACGGCTTCGAGAGGCGCGCGTCGGGGCCGTCGATGCGGGCGAGCCGCTCCGGGGAGGCCGAGATCACCACGATCGGCACGCCCCGCGCGCAGGGGTGCTGCCGCAGCATCGGGAGGAGCCGCTCACCGGAGATCCCCGGCATGAGGAGGTCGAGCAGGATGATCCCCGGCCGGCAGCCGCCGTCCAGCACGGCGATGGCCTCGCTGCCCCCCCGGGCCGGCACGACGTCGATGTCCTCGAGCGCCAGCGCGTCCGCGATCACCTCGCGGACGCCGGAGTCGTCGTCCACCACGAGTGCCTGTCTGCACGGGTGCGGGATGGAACCCTCCGGCCGCGAGCCTGCCTCCTCGAAGGGTGCTCTC
>DASSQM010000558.1:0-2828 GCA_035702465.1 Anaeromyxobacter sp.
GTGCTGGTTGGTGAAGATGGGCCAGCGGTCGTTGTAGAGCGAGAAGATCGGGTCCACGTCCACGAGGTCCATGTTGGACTGGTAGTAGGCGTCGAGGCTCCCCACGTCCCGCCAGTAGCCCCGCTCCTTCTCGCTCTGCCCCGGCACGCGGTTCGTCGCGAAGTCGTACACGAACACGCGCTTGCGCTGGTTCATGGACGCCACGATGGACTTGCCGAAGTCGTGTGCGCTGTTCGGATCGCCGGCGTCGCGCACGATCTCCTGCACGAGCGCCTCGGTGGTGAAGAGGTAGTTGCCCATCGAGGCGAGGCACCGCGTCGGGTCGCCGGGCATCGTCTTCGCGCCGGACTGCGGCTTCTCGACGAAGCCGGCCATCCGCCCCTCGGCGTCGACCTCGATGATGCCGAACTCGCTCGCCTCCGCCACCGGGATCGGGATCGCCGCGACGGTGAGATCGGCCTTCTTCGCGAGGTGGAAGTCGAGCATCTGCCGCACGTCCATGCGGTAGACGTGGTCCGCGCCGAACACGAACGTGTAGTCCGGCTCCTCGTCGGTGATGATGTTGAGGTTCTGGTAGATCGCGTCCGCGGAGCCCTCGAACCACTTCGGGCCCACGCGCATCTGCGCCGGGACGATCTCCACGTACTGGTTGAGGAGCGCGGTGAGGCGCCAGCCCCTCTGGATGTGCGCGTTCAGGGACTCCGACTTGTACTGCACGACCACCTTCATCCTGAGGATGCCGGAGTTCGCGAAGTTCGAGAGCACGAAGTCGATGATCCGGTACCGGCCGCCGAACGGCACCGCGGGCTTCGCGCGCTCGCGCGTGAGCGGGTCGAGGCGCCGGCCCTCGCCGCCGGCGAGGATCATCGCGAGGAGCTTCGCCATCTCTAGACTCCCGTCGAAACGGTGCGGGACGACTTCGATGCTACGCACCGGACCCGGATCGGGCAAGGAAGCGAGCCTGCGCCGCGTCCTCGCGCCGCACGCCGCGCGGGGTCCCCCGATCAGCCGGAGCGCAGCGCCGGCGCGTGCCCGGCCTCGTGCGCGAGCAGCCAGCGCTTCACCGGGAGGCCGCCTCCGTAGCCGCCGAGCCGTCCACCGGCCTGCACGACGCGGTGGCACGGCACGAGGATGGCGACGGGATTCTCGTGGTTCGCGCCGCCCACCGCGCGCGCCGAGCCGCCCCGCCCGAGGAGCGTCGCGATCTCGCCGTACGTGCGCACCTCGCCCCACGGGATCTCCTGCAGGGCGGCCCACACCGCGAGCTGGAACGGCGAGCCGCGCAGATCGAGCCGCGGCAGCGTGGGCGCCCGGCCGGCGAAATAGTCGCGGAGCGCCTCCTCCGCAGCATCGAGGTGGGACCGGGCGCGAGCCGAGAGGCCGGGCCGCGCCGGGCCGCGATCCCCGAACGACAGGCCGAACACGCCCTCCTCCCCCGCCTCGATGGAGAGGACTCCGACCGGAGACCGGAAGCGCACCCGCGCGGTCACCCGTCCATTCTAGCGCCTTCCGCCGTGCGCGCGGGCGAGCGCGGGCGGGCCGCGGTCCGCCTCGGCGGGCGCGCCGAACTCCCGGAGGACCTCCGCGATCTCGGCGTTCACCTTGCGCAGGAGGTCCTGCTTCTCGCGGAACGGCAGGAACGCGCTCTTGAACCCCTGGACGAGCACGGTGCAGATGTCCGGCAGCGTGAAGCCCATCTTCTCGTGGACGACGCGCAGCTCCTTCGTCGCGGTGGTGTCGGTGATGAGCCGGTTGTCCGTGTTCACCGTCACGCGCAGGCCGAAGTCGAAGTAGAACTTGAGCGGGTGGCTCGCGAAGTCCGTCACCGAGCGGGTCTGCACGTTCGACGACGGGCACATCTCGAGGGGCACCCGGTGATCGTTCACGTAGTTGAGCAGGTCGCCGTTCTCCCGCAGGCGCACGCCGTGGCCGATGCGGTGCGCGCCGCAGGAGTGCACCGCCTGCGCGATCGACTCGGGGCCGTACGCCTCGCCCGCGTGGATCGTCACGTTCACGTTGTTGTCGAGGATGAGCTGGACCGCCTCCTGGTGGCGCCGCGCCGGGTGGCCTTCCTCGGCGCCCGCGAGGTCGAAGCCGACCACGCCCTTCCCCTTGTACGCGACGGCGAGCTCGGCGAGCCGGACCGACGTCTGCGGGTCCATGTGGCGGATCCCGCAGACGATCACGTTCGACTTGATGCCCGTCTCGCGCTTCGCCGCGCGCAGCCCCTCGAGCACGGCCTCCAGGATCGCGGTCGGCTTGAGGCCCTCGCGCGTGTGGAGGACCGGCGAGTACCGCACCTCGAAGTACCGCACGTTCTCCGCGGCGCAGTCGAGCGCGAGCTCGTGGGCGGCGCGGTAGAGCGCCTCCTCCGTCTGGAGCACCGCGAGCGTGACGTCGAACGCGGTGAGGTAGTCCTCGAGGGACGCGCAGATCTCCCCGCGACGGATCGCCTTCGCGAGCCCCTCCGGCGTGTCCGCCGGCAGCCGCACGCCGCTCTTCTCCGCGAGGTCGAGGATGGTCTCCAGCCGCAGGGACCCGTCCAGGTGGCAGTGGAGGTCCGTCTTCGGGAGCGCGCGCAGCAGCTCCTCGGTCACGGGCGGGAGGGACGGCACGGCCGGCGGAGCCATGAACGAATGATACGCGCGCCGGGGGCGCGCGCAGGGGGCGGGCGGACGCCGCCCCGGACGGAGGGGGAGGCCGTGTGCGCGGAGGTCAGGCGCCGCGCAGGAACCGCGCGAGCACCCGCTTCTCGCCGATGCCGAAGCGCACCGTCACCTTGGCGTCGGGGCCGGGCCCCTCGCACGCCAGCACCACGCCGTGCCCGA
>DASSQM010000559.1:0-6886 GCA_035702465.1 Anaeromyxobacter sp.
TCCCCGCGATGCCGCGCCGCGCGTCGCTCTTCGACGTCGCGAGCCCGCTCCGGACGAGCGCGTCCACGGCGGAGAGCCCCGCGAGCTCCGCGCGCGGCACCCGCACCGCAGGGATCTCCTGCGCGAGC
Organism: Anaeromyxobacter sp.; assembly: GCA_035702465.1. Lineage (GTDB taxonomy): Bacteria > Myxococcota > Myxococcia > Myxococcales > Anaeromyxobacteraceae > Anaeromyxobacter. Next base: position 129 of record DASSQM010000559.1, read on the forward strand.
ACGCGGAAGACGCCCGCGTCCGTCGACCGCAGCTCCGTGCCGCCGAAGAGGAGCCGGCTCGCCTCGACCACGCTCCGCGCCGTCTCCGCGCCGTGGATGCGCGAGGTCATCTCCTCCGCGAGGCGCCGCTGCGCGGGGCGCTTCCCCGGATCGCGCGCCTGCTCCGCCACGATCGCGGCGATCTCGCCCTGCGGGAAGAACGTGAAGTACTGGAGCCAGCGCTCGACGTCGCGGTCGTCGCTGTTGAGCCAGAACTGGTAGAACTTGTACGGCGAGGTCTTCTGGGGATCGAGGTAGATCGCCCCCTCCTCGCTCTTGCCGAACTTCGCGCCCGACGCGGTGGTGATGAGCGGCAGGACGAGGCCGTGGGCGGTGCCGCCCTCCTTGCGCGAGACGAGCTCGGCGCCGGCGGTGATGTTGCCCCACTGATCCGAGCCGCCCATCTGCAGCTCGCACCGCTCGGACCGCCAGAGGTGCCAGAAGTCGTACGCCTGGATGAGCATGTACGTGAACTCGGTGTACGAGATCCCGGTCTCCATCCGGCCCTTCACCGACTCCTTCGCGAGCATGTAGTTCACGGTGAAGTGCTTGCCGATGTCGCGGAGGAACTCCATGAGCCCGAGCGGCCGCAGCCAGTCCGCGTTGTTGCGAACGCGCGCCGCGTTCGGGCCGTCGAATTGCAGGAAGCGCTCGAGCTGGGCGCGCTGGCGCGCGGCGTTGTGGTCGATCTGCTCGACCGTGAGGATGGGCCGCTCGGTGCGCTTGCCCGACGGATCGCCGACCATGCCGGTGCCGCCGCCGATGACGACGACGGGCGTCCCGCCGTAGCGCTGCAGCCACGCGAGGCCCATGACCGGGACGAGGTTCCCGACGTGGAGCGAGTCGGCGGTCGGATCGAAGCCGACGTAGCCGGTGATCGGGCCCGAGCGGAGGCGCTCCTGGAGGCCGGGCGTCGCGTCCTGGACGAGGCCGCGCGCCGAGAGCTCGTCGATGAGGGTGGTCGTCGTGGACGTTCCCATGGGGCCGGGGAGTCTACCGGATCTCTGCCTTCCGGAAACCCTTCCCGAGGACGTAGACCTCGTAGGACGACTCGCGGGTTGCCTGCGGGCGCACCACCTGGACGGACTCGAAGCGCGCCTGGAGGTCCTTCTTCAGCGCGGGGAAGTCGCCGCCCATGAACACCTTCGCGACGAACGCGCCGCCGCGCCGGAGCGTCGCCTCCGCGACGGCGAGGGCGGTGCGCACGAGCTCGAGCGAGCGCGCCTCGTCGGTCACCTTCACGCCGATGGTCTTCGGCGCCATGTCGCTCGTGACGAGGTCGAAGCGGCCGGGGTGGAGCGCGCGAATCCGGTCGAGCGCGTCCGGCTGGAGCAGGTCGACCACCGCCGTCCGCACCTGGCGCTTTCCCACCGCGCGTATGGGCTCGAGGTCCACACCGACCGCCACGCCCTCCTCGCCCACGGCGTCCGCCAGGATCTGGAGGAAGCCCCCCGGCGCCGCGCCGAGATCGAGCACCGCGTCACCGCGCGAGACGAGCCGATGCCTGCGGAGGATCTCGTCGATCTTGAACGCGGACCTGGCGCGGAACCCCTCCTTCTTCGCCTTGCGGAAGTAGAAGTCCTTGGGGTCGTACGGCTTCGTCATGTTCCGCGGTATCCTTCCCGGCGCGCCCGGCAGTCAAGCCGAGATGACCCGCCTCAAGATCCTCATCGTCACCGCCCCCCTCGCGCTCGGCGGCCTCGGGGTCGCGGCGTGGCAGACCTTCCGCGTGAACGCGCTCGAGCGCGAGCTCGCCGCCCTCGGGACGGAGGGCAAGGCGGCCGGGGCCTCGTTCGTCCAGACGCTCCAGGGCGACTTCGCCGAGCGCCAGCGGGCCGCGTACGATCGCCGTCGCGAGATCGCGATCGAGCTCGCGACGGCGCGCCGCAACCGCCTCCTCGGCATCCTCGGCGTGGCCGCGGCGGGGCTCGTCGGCGCTGCACTGTCCGTGATGTCGCGCATCGCGGCGGACATCGAGGAGGACCGGCGCCACGTCGGCTCGTGATCGCCTTCACGGGGCGGCCGCGGCGGCCCCTTCGACGGGGTCGGGGCGGCGGCTCCTTCGACGGCGTCAGGGCAGGAAAACTCGACCGGATCGGTCCCGCCAAGAACTGCCGGATTTTCGCGGGCCCGGGACATCTCCGACCGGAAGAGTCCGTATTTCCGCAGGAAAATCGTCGCGGACCTGTTGACTTGGATGGGTCGTCCGTGTGATCTACGCGCTCGCTTCGGCATGACGCCGCGAGGCGAATCTCTCGACGAAGGAAGGAAAAGAAGCGATGGCCCTGAAGATTACCGAGGAGTGCATCAACTGCGGCGCGTGCGAGCCCGAGTGCCCGAACACCGCCATCAGCCAGGCCGACGAGCTGTACGTCATCGACTCCAGCAAGTGCACCGAGTGCAAGGGCGCGCACGACTCGCCCGCCTGCGCCGGCGTCTGCCCGGTCGACTGCTGCGTCCCCGCGGCGTAGCCGTCCGGAGAATTGCGGCCCCCGGCCGCGCCCGAGCGCCCCGCCCTGGAAACGGCGGGGCGCTTCGTTTGTTGTAGACTGGCGACCCCGCGTCACCCGGGCGACGGTTCGCCCGCGTCGTGCGCCCTGCCGGGCCACGGGAGGAGAGACATGGCGACGTTCATTACCGAGGAATGCATCAACTGCGGCGCCTGCGAGCCCGAGTGCCCGAACAGCGCCATCACCCAGGGCGACGACATCTACCTCATCAACCCGGACCTCTGCACCGAGTGCGTCGGCTTCCACGACGCCGAGGCCTGCGCGGCGGTATGCCCGGTGGACTGCTGCGTGCCGGATCCGAAGCGCACGGAGACCGAGGAGCAGAACTACGCGAAGCTGGCGACGATCCACGCCGACAAGACGTTCCCGCCGCTCGCGGAGCTGCCCGCGAACCTGTCGCGGTTCCGCAAGGCGTAGCCGCCATCCGCCGCGCCGTCCGGACGCCCCGCGTGCGCAGCGGCGCGCGGGGCGTGCCGTCTCTAGAACCCTCGCATGGAACCTCTGACCGGCGGGCGGCTCGTCGCCCGCATGCTGCGCAAGGAGGGCGTCTCCACCGTCTTCACGCTCTCCGGGCTCCACGTCGCGCCCATCTACGCCGGCTGCGTGGACGAGGGCGTGCGGATCGTGGACACCCGGCACGAGCAGGCCGCCGCGCACGCCGCGGACGCGTGGGCGCGGCTCACGCGCGGCGTCGGGGTGGCGGTGGTCACCGCGGGGCCGGGCGTCACCGACGCCGTGACCGGCGTCGCGAACGCGTACGCGGCGAGCTCGCCGCTCGTCCTCCTCGGCGGCGCCGCGCCGACGTTCAACCAGGGCCGCGGCTCGCTCCAGGAGATGCCGCAGGTCCCGCTGTTCCAGCCGATCACCAAGTGGTCGGACCGGATCCCGTCGCCGGAGCTCGTGCCGAGCTTCCTCGCGAAGGCGTTCCGCGTGGCGCGCTCCGGACGGCAGGGCCCCGTGTTCCTCGAGATCCCGTGGGACGTGCTCTCGAACGGCGCCGACGGCGCGCTCGCCGACGCGCAGAGCGCGTACCGCACCGACGCGCGGCTGCCCGGCGATCCGTCGAAGATCGACGCGGCGCTCGCGCTCCTCGCGCGCGCGGAGCGGCCCGTGCTCATGGCCGGCTCGTCGATCTGGTGGGACGACGCGGTCGCGGCGCTCGAGCGGCTCGCCACGCGCACCGGCATCCCGGTCTACCTGAACGGCATGGGGCGCGGCTGCCTCCCGCCGGATCATCCGTCGGCGTTCCAGCTCTCGCGCAAGGACGCGCTCGGGGCGGCGGACGTGGTTCTCGTCGTCGGCACGCCGCTCGACTTCCGCATGGGCTACGGCACCGAGCCGACGTTCGCGACGGGCGCGAAGGTGATCCAGGTGGACGTGGACCCGACCGAGATCGGCCGGAACCGGCCCATCGACGTGGGCATCGTGGCGGACGCCCGGAGCGTGCTCGACGCGCTCGCGGGCACGGCGCGGCTCTCGTCCGCGGCGAGCGGGTGGAGGGCGTTCCTGCGCGAGAAGGAGGGCGAGCGCGCGGAGCGGCAGCGCGGGTTCGAGGAGAGCGACCAGACGCCGATCCACCACTTCCGCCTCGCGAAGGCGATCGACACCGTGGCGCGGCGCGCCGGCGACGTGACGTTCGTGGGCGACGGCGGGAACGTGGTGGCGGTGGCGGCGAAGTCGGTGCGCGTGCCGAGGCCGGGGCGGTGGCTCGACCCCGGGCCGCTCGGGACGCTCGGCGTCGGTGCGCCGTTCGCGATCGCCGCGAAGCTGCTCGCGCCGGAGCGGCCCGTGTGCGTGATCCAGGGCGACGGCTCGTTCGGCCTGAACGGCATGGACTACGACACCGCGCTGCGCTTCGAGCTGCCGATGGTGGTGGTGGTGGGGAACGACGCCGCCTGGGGCCAGATCCTGATCCCCCAGCGCGCGATGCACGGAGAGGATCACGCCGTCGCGACGAGGCTCGCGCCGACGCGCTACGATCGCGTGGTGGAGGCGCTCGGCGGGAAGGGCGAGCACGTGGAGCACCCGGAGGAGCTCGTGCCCGCGCTGGAGCGTGCGTTCGCGTCGGGGACGGTGTACTGCGTGGACGTGAAGATCGACCCCGAGGCCGCCGCGGCGAGCGGGGCCGCCGGGTACGCGATCTGAGGACGAGGGGATCGCCATGGCATCGAAGCTCAGGCTCGACCGCAAGAACGCCGTCCTGCTCGTCATCGACGTGCAGAGCCGCCTCACCCCCGCGATGCCGCCCGACGCGCTGGCGCGGGTGGTGAAGTACGGGCGGGCCCTGATGTTGACGGCGAAGGAGATGGGCATCCCCGTCCTCGCGACGGAGCAGTACCCCAAGGGCCTCGGCCCGATGATCCCCGAGCTCCGCGAGCTGCTCCCGTCGCCACCGCTCGTGAAGAACCACTTCTCGTGCGGCGCCGACCCCGCGTTCTCCGCCGCGCTCGAGAAGCTCGGGCGGCGGCAGGTGATCGTGTGCGGGATGGAGGCGCACGTCTGCGTGTTCCAGACCGTGCGCGATCTCGTGCAGCAGGGCTACGAGGTGCACCTCTGCGCCGACGCGCTGTCGAGCCGGCAGGAGGTGCACCGCGCGAGCGGCATCGAGCTCGCCCGCGAGGCCGGCGCCGTGATCACGAACGCAGAGACCGTGATCTTCGACCTGCTCCACGTCGCCGGGACGGACGAGTTCCGCCGGGTGGCGCCGCTCGTGAAGTGACGGCGTCGTCCGGGCGGCGACCGTTCGTCGCCGGTGGTCACTCGGCGGAGACGCGCTCGCCCAGCTCCCACGTCAGCCCGTCGGGCGCGCGCCCCCACACGTGGATGTAGCCCTGGTGCACGCCGCGGAGGTGATGCGGCTTGCACAGCGAGCCCTGGTTCGGGAGCTCGTCCCCGCCGCCGCGCGAGCGGAACAGGATGTGGTGGGAGTCGGCGGCGGGGCGGCTGCAGCCCGGGACGATGCACCAGCCGAGATCGCGGTCGCGCACCGCCTGAGACCGGGTCCTCCGCCGCCGCCGCGGCTTCCACACCGCGATGAAGTGTCGTGCGAGCCGCTCGAGGCACTCGGAGGGCGACAGGAGCGGGCCCTCGGCCTCGCGGACCGCGCGGAAGGCGGCAGCGAGGAGCGCGGCCGTGCGCGACGGCATCCGGACCACGAGGACGCGCCGCGAACGCATCTGCGCGTCGTCCGCGGCCTCGAGGGCGCGCCGGAGGGCGATGACGGTCATGGTCGCGGCGCGCGGGAGCCAGGCCTCGACGTCGGCCGGCGTCTCGAGGCGCGAGAGGAGGCGCGCCTTCTCGTACGGGAGCCCCTCCTCGACCGCCCTGCGCAGCACAGGCAGCTCCCAGAGGCGCCGCTCGAGGGCGGCGCGCTGCTCGACGGCGCGCTTGGAGAGCCCCAGGCGCTCCTTGCAGTAATGCGCGAACGAGGCGAAGCCGAGAAGGCTCCAGAGCCGCGAGCGCTGCAGGATGAGCGCGAAGTACCCGAGCTGCCGATCCCATCCCTTCCGGAGCGTCGCGAGCTCCTCGAGCCGGGCGCCGATGCGGCGCGGCACGCCCTCCTCGGAGAGCCCGTCCTCGACGGCGGGGACGCGCTGCACCTCGTCGAGGTAGCCCCAGCGCTCCGTCTCGCGCTCGAGCTGGGCCTCGAGCGCCTCGAGGCGCGCGCCGGGGCGCTCTCCCAGGGCGCGGAAGCCGTCGCGGGAGGCCGGAAGGTCGCCGTCGCCGGCGTCGACCGGGTGGCCGCCGAGGTACTCCTGCGCGAGCGCCTCGAGCCGCTGCGCGCGCGTCGAGCCGCGGCCGAGCTGATCTCCCGCGAGCGCGAGGGCCTCGTCCACGACGGCGCGCCGCTCCGGAGGGAGCGGCACGCGGAGCTCGTGCCACGCGTCGTCGCCCGCGTCCGGATCGGCCGATTCGCGGACGCGCACCTCGAGCGCGCGGACCGTCTCGTCGCGCGCGAGCGCCACCCAGCGCGCCTCCGCGTCGCCGTATGCCACCGGGAGGATCACCTCGGCCTTCCGGATGCTCAGCTCGCCCGAGCGCACCGCCGCGCGGAGGAGGGGCCGGGTCCGCAGCCCGCGTGCGAGGCGGAGGAGGTTCTGGACCGTGCGATCCTGGAGGTCGAGCCTCTCGCGCCCGTAGTCCTTGACGGAGGACCACCCCCCGAGCCGCATGGCCCGGTCCCCGACGGAGAGCGCGAGGAGCCCGTCC
>DASSQM010000560.1:0-4264 GCA_035702465.1 Anaeromyxobacter sp.
GTCGACCCCGTTCTCGTCGTCGTCGCGCTCGAAGCGCAGGTTCGCGAGCATGTTCGCCTCGATCGCCGCCCGGTCGGCGTCCGCGGTGGGATCGAGCGGGCCGCCGCCGGCCGCGGTGAACCACTTCGTCACCTCGAGCACGAGCGTCACGTTCGACGACTTGCCGGCGTGGTCGACGACGAGCGGCGTCTCGAGCTTCTGGGTCGCCTGGAGCGCGGACGCGAAGCTGAAGGGAGCTCCCGCCTTCGTCCCGTCCACCACGATCGACGACGCGCCCATCGCGGCGAGCGGCGTCCCGGGCGCGGCGCCTGAAGAGGGCCCGATCGCGATCTTCAGCTCGCGGTAGGTGCCCTCCGGCACGTCCGCGTCGAAGACCTTCTTCACGCTTCCGGAGAGCGCGTCGCCGCTCACGTCCACGACGAGCGGCCCGATCTCGACGCCGTTCTCCTCCCCCTCGCCGCCGTCGCCGCCGCCGTGGTCGGCGGCCATCATCGGCGTGGGCATCGGCATGTTCTGGTCCCCCTCCGCACCTTCGAGCTCCAGCTGGCGCACGAGCACCCGCACGCGGCTCACGGACACGCCGCCGCCGACTTCGACGGAGGCGATCCCCGCGCTGCCGTCGCCCTTGGCGCTCACGCCGAGCGTTCCGGAGGTCTTCCCGGAGTGGCATCCGGCGAGGGCGAGGAGGAGGGCGGAAGCGAGGACTGCGACGAAGCGAGGCACGGACATGACGTCTCCTTTTGCGCGTTCCCCGGCTGCATGGGATTGCGCGGAGACGCGGGCGCATCCGCGCCCTCGCGGGGCGCAAACGCCCGGCACGCGCCGCGCGCGGCACCGCTCCGGAGCGTGAACGTCCGGTTACGCCCTCGGGCCGTCCTGAGCTCCGCGGCCGGCGTGACGCTCAGCGCCGCCGCGCCCGGAGGAGCCGGCGGTAGGCGGCGAGCGTCGTCCGCGCCGTATCCTCCCAGCGGAACCGCCGCGCCCGGCCGCGCGCGGCGGCCGCGCGGAGCTGCGAGTGCTCGCGGTCGTCGAGCGCCTCCCGGATCGCGCGGGCGAAGCTCTCGGCGTCGAGCGGATCCGCGTAGCGGACCGTCTCGCCGCCCACCTCGCGCAGCGCGGGGATGTCGCTCGCGACCGCGGGCGCGCCCGCCGCCATCGCCTCGGCGAGCGGCAACCCGAAGCCCTCGTGGAGCGAAGGCATCACGAAGCACGCGGCGCCGGCGTAGAGCGAGGCGAGCTCCGCGTCGTCGACGATCCCGAGCAGCTTCACGTGCGGCTCCAGATCGCCGAGCGGCAGCGAGTGCGACCACGCCTGGCGGCCGGCGACCCAGAGCGCGAGGTCCCGGCCGTCGCGGCGGAGGACGCGCAGCGCCTCGAGCAGGACGGGGAGGTTCTTGCGCGGCTCGAGCGAGCCGACGGCGAGGAGGTACGGCGCCCGCGGGCCCTCCCTCGCGCGCGCCTCGAAGAACAGCGGATCGACGCCGTTCGGCGTCACCACGATGCGGTCGCGCGGCGCGCCGGCGGCGCGCACGAGGTCCTCGCGCGCCGCCTCGGAGACCGTGAAGATGACGCCCGCGCGCGACATCGCCTGCGGGTAGAGCGGCTTCGCGTACCAGCGCGCGAACGCGTCCGTCGCGTCGGGGTGGAGCCACGGCGTCGCGTCGTGGATCGTCATCGCGGAGGCGCCGCGCCACAAGAGCGGCGTCGGCGACGCGAGGGTGTGGAGGAGCTGCACGTGCGCCCGCGAGGCCGCCCAGGGCAGCCACGCCTGGTCCATCGGGACGCGCCCGAGCGCCTCGCCCGGCGCCTCGTGCCGCTCGACGTCGATCTCGGCGAGCGCCGGCGGCAGGTCCGGCCGCGTGAAGAGGACGATCTCGCCCGGCGCGAGCAGGACGAGCGCGCGCACGAGCCCGACGGCATGCCGCTCGATCCCGGTGAGCCGGTCGCAGCGAAGGCACGTCGCGTCGACGCCGAAGCGCGAGGGGGTCACGGCCGCGCATCGTCCTCCGCCCCGCGGGGGGCGACAAGGCGAATGCGCTCCGCCCCCCGCGCCGGGGTAGATTTCACGCGTGGATCCGGCGATGCAGGCGCGGGTGGACTCGGTGGCCGAGGTGCTCCGGCGGGGGGGTGTCGTCGCGTACCCGACGGAGACCTTCTACGGCCTCGGCGCGCTCGTGCGGGATGCCGCCGCAGTGCGCCGGCTCGCCGGGTTGAAGGGACGGCCCGACGGAAAGCCGCTGCCGCTCGTCGCCGGCGACCGCGCCCAGGTCGACGCGGTCGCGCTCCTGGACTCCGCCGCGGACCGCCTCGCCGCCGCGTTCTGGCCCGGACCGCTGACGCTCGTCGTGCCGGCGCGGGCCGGGCTCCCGCCGGAGCTCGGCGCGGGCACGGGCACGATCGGCGTCCGGATCTCGGGGAGCGAGATCGCCCGCGCCCTCGCCCTCGCGGCGGGGGCTGCGCTCGTCTCCACCTCGGCGAACCCGGCGGGCGCGCCTCCGCCCGCACGACCGGAAGACCTCGACCCGGCGCTGCGCGCGCGCCTCGACGCGGTGCTCGACGGCGGCCCCGCGCCCGGCGGCGCCCCCAGCACCGTCGTCGAGGTGAATGCGGGTGTGGCGCGCCTCGTCCGACAGGGCGTGGTGCCGTTCGAGGAGGTCCTCGCCGCCTTGCGCCGCGAGGGCCGGTGATCTAGGGTCCCCGCCCGCGATGGCCGAGATCGTGCCCTTCCGCGCCGTCCGCTACGCCGCCACGCGGGGGCGGGCGCTCGGCCAGCTCCTCGCGCCCGAGTACGATCTCGTCTCGGAGGCGCAGCGCGACGAGCTCCTGCGGCGGTCGCCGCACAACGTCATCCACGTCACCCTGGGCGAGGACCGGCCGGGCGACGGCCCGGCCACGACGAACAAGTACGTGCGGGCGGCGGAGTACTGGAGCGCCTGGCTCGCGGACGGGGTCCTGCGCCGCGATCCCGCGCCCGCCGTCTACCCGCTCGAGCAGAGCTTCTGGGCGCCGGACGGCCGGAACCTCAAGCGGCGGGGCGTCATCTGCGCGGTGCGGCTCCACCCGTTCTCGGACGGCGTCATCGTCCCCCACGAGAAGACGCTCACCGCGCCCAAGGCGGACCGGCTCGAGGTCCTCAAGGCCGTGAAGGCGAACCTCTCGCCCATCTTCGGCCTGTATCGCGACGACACGGGCGTCACGACCCGCGTCCTCGACGCGCTCGCGGAGACGGACCCGGTGGCGGAGACCGACTCCGACGACGGCGTGCACTACCGCCTCTGGCGGTCGGTGAACCCGGAGGTCGTGCAGACGCTCCAGGACCTCCTCGCGCCGCTCCGCATCTTCCTCGCCGACGGGCACCACCGGTACGAGACGGCGCTCGCCTACAAGCGCATGCTCGACGACCAGGATCCGGCGCTGCCGCCCGACGGCGGCCACCGCTACATCCTCGCGTTCCTCTGCCCGATGAACGACCCGGGGCTGTTCCTCTTCGCGACGCACCGGCTCGTCTACGGACTCAAGGACTTCTCGCTGCCGGCGTTCCTCGAGAAGCTCGGGCGGTACTTCCAGGTCGAGACGCTCGCCGAGGACATCCGCCGGCCCGCGGGGCGCGCCTGGGCGGTGTCGAAGCTCGCCGATCACGCGGGCAAGGCGACGAGCTTCCTCATGGTGTCCGCCGAGGACAAGCGCGCGCGCGTCCTCACGCTGCGCGACGACGCCGACTTCTCCGACGCCGAGCTCCCGAAGAACGCGATGCTCGCGGCGCTCGACGTGACGGTGCTCCACTCGGTCGTGCTGCAGCACCTCCTCGGCCTCTCGCCGTCGTCGCAGGAGAAGCAGGAGAACGTCACGTTCGTGCGCGACGCGGGCGAGGCGGTGAACCGCGTGCTCTCGGGGGAGCACCCGCTCGGCTTCCTGCTGAACCCGACGCCGATGTGGCAGGTGGAGGCGGTCGGCGACTCGGGGGAGACGATGCCGCAGAAGAGCACGCTCTTCTACCCGCGCCTCATGAGCGGCCTCGTGATGCGCGAGGTGAACCCGCGCGAGCGGCCCTGAGGCCGAAGGAACGTGCGAGGGCAGGGGCAGCCGGACGCGGCTGCCCCGGAGCGAGCGGGGGGATCGGGGGGGCGCGAGGGCGAAGCCCGGGTGGCCCCCCGGCACGGAGGTCCTACCCGCGCGACTCCGGTTGCGCTAAGACTCCGCCATGCCTTTCCCCGAGGAACGCCCCCGCCGCATGCGCAGGACCGAGGCGCTGCGCCGCCTGGTC
>DASSQM010000561.1:0-7877 GCA_035702465.1 Anaeromyxobacter sp.
CGAGCGCCTCGTCCTCGACGCGGGCGAGCGCCTCCACCGACGCGAGGTGCGGGAGGCCGTCGAGGTCCGAGAGCGGGCGACCCTGCGCCGAGTACCGCTCGCGGAGCCTGCCCTCGGCGCGGAACGCGTCGCGCGGGAACGCGAGCATCCTCTCGCGCAGCGACGCCTCCGCGCCGCGGCCGAACCAGCGCGCGTCGAGCGCGACCCGCCAGTAGATGGGGACCGCGTCGTAGCCGAACGGCGCGGGGCCCGCGGCGCCCGGGCGCTCGAGCACGATCCTGCCCGTGCGCGGGTCGAGGAAGACGATCTCCGGGGGAAGCGCCAGCCGCTGCTCCACGAACAGGAAGCGGAGGATCTCGTACGACGAGCGCACGAGGTCCTTCCACGGGTGCGCCGGATCGACCTCCGCGAACACCTCGTACGCGTACGGCGCGAGGTAGGCGACGTGGATCGTCGGGAAGCGCTCGCCGACCGCCCAGTTCCCGGCGGTCGGCACCGGGCGGCCGCCGGCGACGAGCACCTCCCGGTCCCAGATGTCCGCGAGCAGCGCCCGCGCGTCGTCGAGCCAGCGCCGCTCGCGGAAGCGGCGCGAGGCGAGCACGAGCGCGAGGGCCGCGTCCTGGTCGGCGTCCGTCGCGGCGTTCCGGTCGAGGACGCCGTCCTTCCACTTCCAGGCGAGGAGCTGGTCGCCGCGGACCTGGAGGTTCTCCCGCGTCCAGCGCCAGACCTCCTCGAAGGACGCGCGGTCGTTGGCCCAGACGGCGCGAAGCATCGCGTACGCCTGGCCCTCCGAGGTCGTGATGCCGCCCTCGTCGTGCGCGACGACGCGCCCCGCGCGGACGTGCGTGTACCGGTAGAGGCTCCACAGCGCCGACAGCTCGTCCCGCTCCCGGGCCCGTGACTCGCCCGAGCGGCTCTGGGTGGGGTGGCCACAGGCGGCGAGCGCCCCGCACAGGGTGAGTGCCAGCCACGCGCTTGCCCGCATCGCGCGGCACGGTGGGGGCGCCGATGGGATGCGGGAAGCGCCCCGGAGCGGGAGACGGTGCCTCGATGCCGCCCCGACCGCGACCGCGACCGCGACCGCGAGCTCGACCGCGACCGCGACTCCGACCCCGACCCCGACCGGCGCATCGAAGCTTTCGTCTTCGCGCATCCGCTGCGCTCGCGCCCGCGCTCGCCGCGACAATCCACCGCCCGCGCGAGCGGACGCGCGCGCGTGCGCTCAGCAACGTGCGGGTGAGCCCAACTGGCCACGCGGGAACTGACGACCGTCATTGGGCTTCGCGGCCGGTGTAAGGCATTTGCCTTCGTTCATGGCCCGGATCGAAACCGAGACGCTCGAGATGGTGATCGCGACGCTCCGCGAGTACGCGCAGCGGGAGCTGACGGAGGCGCGGCTGCTGGAGCTGGATCGCATCAACGAGTTCCCCGAGCAGGTGCATCACGATCTCTACGGCGACCTGGGGCTGCACCTGCTCTTCATCCCGGAGGAGTTCGGCGGGATGGGGGGCGGCGCGTACGACATCTACCGCGTCTCCGAGGTCCTCGCGCGCATCGACCTCGGCATCGCGACGAGCGTCCTCGCCACGTTCCTCGGCACGGACCCCATCACGGTGGGTGGAACGCCCGAGCAGAAGCAGAAGTGGATGGGGCGCATCGCGGCGGAGGGGCTCCTCGTCGCGTACGGCGCGACGGAGCCGCACGCGGGGAGCGATCTCACCTCGCTCAGGACCACCGCGAAGCCGATCGTGCACGAGGGCCGCCCGTGCTGGGCCCTCGACGGCCGCAAGCAGTGGATCTCGAACGGCGGCGTCGCCGCGATCTGGCTCATCCTGGCGAACGCGCCGGGCGGCGCGTCGTGGTTCGTCGTCGAGCGCGGCACGCCGGGGCTCACGCCGGGCAAGCACGAGGACAAGCACGGCATCCGCGCGAGCAACACGACGCCGCTCTTCCTGGACAACGTGATCGTGCCCGCGGAGAACCTCGTCGGCGGCGTCGAGGGCCAGGGCTTCCAGCAGGCGCAGGCGGTGTTCGGCTACACGCGCCTCATGGTCGCCGCGTTCGGTCTCGGCGGCGGCTGGAGCGCGCTGGAGCGCGCCATCCGCTACGCGCAGGAGCGCGTCGCGGCCGGCAGCGCGCTCATGCGCAAGCAGGGGTTCACGCACAAGCTGCTCGTCCCGAACGCCGTCCGCCTCGAGGCGGCCCGCGCGTACATCGAGTGGACCGCCGAGCGGATCGACGCGGGCGAGCCGGACCTCGCCACGGAGGGCGCCATCGCGAAGTACCTCGCCAGCGAGGCGGGGAACCGCGCCGCCGAGGACGCGATCCAGGCGCTGGGCGGCTACGGCTACGTGCGCGAGTACATGGTCGAGAAGGTGAAGCGCGACGTGCGCATCACCACGATCTACGAGGGCACCTCGGAGATCCTCGAGTGGACCACCGCGCGCGACCGCTGGCAGCTCCACCTCAAGTCCCGCGGCCAGCACTACCTCGACTGGGCGAAGCGGCTCGACGCGCTCCACGCCGAGCGCCGCGACGTCGGCGCGGATCACGCCGCCGTCGGGATGCGGGCGCTCGCGGCCGTCCTCGAGCGCTGTCGCGCCGACAAGCTCACGCGCCACCAGCACGTGCTCTTCCGGCTCGGCGAGCTCGTCGCGCAGGCGGAGGGCGCGGGCGTGTTCTCGGAGCGCGCGGCGAAGGCCCCGACGAAGGCCATCCCGCTGCCGCCCTCCACCCTCGCGGCGATGGCGCGCCTCTTCGCGCGCGAGGCCGCGGCGCGCGTCGCCTTCGAGGGGGCGCGTTGGGCGATCGCCGCGGGCCAGACCGACCCCGCGTTCCTGCGCTCGATCGACCTCGAGCGCGCGCTCGCCGCACAGGCCGGCGGGATCGAGGACATGGACGTCGTCGCGGGCAGCCTGGCCGAGACCTTCCCGGCCTAGCTCGGCCGGCGCCGTACCAGCGAGGGGAGTCATGTCGGATCGCGAAGCGCGAGCCATCGCCGTCGTCGGCGTGGGGGCCTTGCTCCCCGACGCCAAGGACGCCGCGTCGTTCTGGAAGAACCTGTGCGAGCGCCGCTACTCCGTGACGGACGTGCCGCCCGACCGCTGGAGCGTCGACGAGTACTACGACCCGGATCCCGCGGCACCCGACAAGACCTACAGCAAGATCGGCGCGTGGGTGCGCGGCTACTCCTTCGACTGGCAGCGCTTCAAGGTGCCGCCGAGGGTCGCCGCCGCGATGGACCCGGGCCAGCAGTGGGCCGTGACGATCGCGGCGGAGGCGCTCGCCGACTACGGCTTCCCCGGCCGCGCGCTCGATCTCGAGCGCACCGGCGTGGTGCTCGGCGCCGCCATGGGCGGCGAGGTGCACTACCTCACGAACCTGCGCGTGATGTTCCCCGAGTTCCGCCGCGCGCTCGAGGGCGTCGACGCGTTCGCGAAGCTCGCCCCCGACGTCCGCGGCGCCATCGTCGCGCGCTGGCGCGAGGAGGTGGGCAAGCACCTCCCGCCGATCACCGAGGACTCGATGCCCGGGGAGCTGGCGAACATCATCGCCGGCCGCGTCGCGAACATCCTCAACCTCCGCGGCCCGAGCTTCACCACCGACGCCGCGTGCGCGTCGAGCCTCGCCGCCGTGGACGCGGCGGTGGACCTGCTCGTCGAGCGCCACTGCGACGCCGTGATCACGGGCGGTGTCGACCGCAACATGGGCGTGTCGTCGTTCGTGAAGTTCTGCAAGATCGGCGCGCTCAGCGCGACGGGGACGCGGCCGTTCGGCGCGGGCGCCGACGGGTTCGTGATGGGCGAGGGCGCCGCGGTGTTCCTGCTGCGGCGGCTGGCCGACGCCGAGCGCGACGGCGACCGGATCTACGCGGTCGTCCGCGGTGTCGGCGCGTCGAGCGACGGCAGGGGGAAGGGGATCACCGCTCCGAACCCGGCGGGACAGAAGCTCGCGGTGCGGCGCGCCTGGGACGACGCGGGGCTCGACCCGGCGTCGGCGCGCCTCGTCGAGGCGCACGGCACGAGCACGAAGGTCGGCGACGTCGTCGAGGTCGAGAGCCTCGCGGAGTGCTTCGCGTCCGCCGGCCGCGGCGCCATCGCGCTCGGCTCGGTGAAGAGCAACGTCGGCCACCTCAAGGCCGGCGCCGGGGCGGCGGGCATGTTGAAGACGATCCTCGCCCTCCACCACAAGGTCCTGCCGCCGACGCTCCACGCGGAGCGCCCGAACCCGGGCCTCGACTTCTCGGCGACGCCGTTCGCGATCGCCCACGAGCAGCGCGAGTGGCCGCGCCCGAACGGCACGCCGCGGCGTGCGGGGGTGTCGGCCTACGGGTTCGGCGGGACGAACTTCCACGTCGTCCTCGAGGAGCACGTGCCCGGCATGCTCGCGACCCGGCCGAAGGCGACGGTCTCCGTCCCGGCCGGCGCGCCGGCGGGCCGCGCCCCGGCGAGCGCTGCGCCCGAGCGCGCGAAGGCGCCGCCGCGCGGCGTCCTCGCCATCGGCGCGCCGAACGTGGCCGAGCTTCGCGCCCGCGTCGATCGCGAGCTCGCCCGCGCGAAGGAGGGAGCCGTGGCCCCGCCCGCGATCCCCGCTCCGGCCGAGCTCGCGGCGCGCGAGCGCGTGGTGGTCGACTTCGAGCGGGGCGAGGACCTCGTCGACAAGCTGGAGCGCGCGCGGCGCGCGCTCGAGACCGACGCCCCGCCCGCGTGGAAGGCCCTCTCGAGCAGGGGCGCCTTCCGCGGGACGGGCGCGCCCGCCGGCAAGGTCGCGTTCCTCTTCCCCGGCCAGGGCAGCCAGTACGTCAACATGGGCCGCAGCTTCTACGAGCGCGAGCCCGTGGTCCGCGCGATCTTCGACGAGGCCGACGCGGTCCTCGCCCCCATCCTCGGCAAGCCGCTCACGTCGTTCCTGTTCGCCGATCCCGCCGACAAGGACGCGGTGGCGCGCGCGGAGGAGGGGCTCAAGCAGACCGCGATCACGCAGCCCGCGGTGCTGACGGTGGACAACGCGCTCCGCGCGCTCCTCGCCGAGTACGGGTTCGCGCCCGAGTACGTCATGGGCCACTCGCTCGGCGAGTACGGCGCGCTCGTGGCGGCGGGCGCGATGCCCTTCGCGGACGCGCTCGAGGCGACCGCGGCCCGCGGCCGCGAGATGACCCGCGTGAGCCTCGGCGACAACGGCTGGATGGCGGCGGTGTCGGGGCCGGTCGACGTCGTGGAGAAGGCGCTCGCGTCGATCGACGGCTACGTCGTCATCGCCAACCTGAACAGCCGCACGCAGTCCGTCATCGGCGGCGAGACGCGCGCCGTGCAGCGCGCCATCGAGGCGCTCGAGGCGCTCCGCATCCCCGCGGTGCGGCTGCCGGTGAGCCACGCGTTCCACACCCGCATCGTGGCGCCCGCCGCCGAGCCGCTCGGGAAGGTGCTCGACCGGCTCCGCATCGGCTCGCCGAGCCTCCCCGTCGTCGCCAACGTGACGGGCGAGCCGTACCCGACGGAGCCGCGCGCGATCCGCGACATGCTCGTCCAGCAGATCGCCTCGCCGGTCCAGTGGGTGCGCAGCCTCGAGACGCTCTGGCGCGAGGGCGTGCGGACGTTCGTCGAGGTGGGCCCGAAGAAGACGCTGAAGGCGTTCGCCGACGACGTCCTCGCCGCGCGCGAGGGGCTCGCGTCCGTCTTCACGAGCCATCCCAAGGGCGAGCTCGCCGCGTTCAACCAGGCGCTGTGCGGGCTCTTCGCCGCCGGGTACGGCGCGCCCTCGCGGCCGGCGGCGGTCGCCGCCCCCGAGATCGGGACGGCGTCCGTCGAGCCCACCACCTACGCCGAAGCCGTGTCCACGGAGTCCACGGAGGACGAAGCCGTGTCCAGCAAGGCCCTCGAAGCGCTCGTGCAGGTCCTCACCAAGTCGATCGCCGGCATCGCCCCAGCCCCCGCCGCCGGGCGCGAGCCCGCGGACGGCCTCCTCGACCGCAACCGCCCTCCGGCCGGCTCCGTGGTGATCACGGGCTGCGGGCTCGGGCTCCCCGGTGCGGAGAAGCCGCTCATGGATCCCGGGAACGTCGACCGCATCCTGCGCGGCGAGCAGCTCATCGACCTCTTGCCGGCGCGCTTCCGCGACCGCATGGCGCGCAAGCACGTCACGCGGATCGTGAAGACGCCGGAGGGCGACGGCCGCTTCGAGACCATCGAGGACTCCGCGGACGTCATCAAGCTCGCCGGGCGCGCGGGCCCGTTCGACCTCACGGCCGAGTACGGCGTCCCGGAGAAGCTCGTGGAGGCGCTCGATACGACGTCGCAGCTCGCCATGGCGGCCGGCATCGACGCGCTCCGCGAGGCCGGCATCCCGCTCGTCCAGAGCTGGCGCCGCACGTCGAAGGGGACGTTCCTCCCCGACCGGTGGCTGCTGCCCGAGTCGATGCGCGACGAGACGGGCGTCGTCTTCGCGTCGGCGTTCCCGGGGCTCGACCGCTTCGCGGACGAGCTGAACCGCTACCACGCGAACGAGTCGCGGCTGGCGCGGAGGAGGACGCTCGAGGAGCTGCGCGCGCAGACGACGGATCCGTCGGCGCTGCGCGAGATCGGCCGCCAGCTCGCGCAGGTCGACGAGGAGCTGCGGAGGGAGCCGTACGTCTTCGACCGGCGCCTCCTGCTCCGCGTGCTGCCGATGGGCCACAGCCAGTTCGCCGAGTACGTGGGCGCGCGCGGGCCGAACGCGCTCGCGAACGCCGCGTGCGCGAGCACGGCGCAGGCCGTCGGCCTGGCCGAGGACTGGATCCGCGCCGGCCGGTGCCGGCGCGTCGTCGTCATCGCCGCCGACAACACGACGAGCGAGAACCTGATGGAGTGGATCGGCGCCGGCTTCCTCGCCACCGGCGCCGCCGCGACCGACGACAAGGTCGAGGAGGCGGCCGTCCCGTTCGACCGGCGCCGGCACGGCACCATCGTCGGCATGGGCGCGGCCGCGCTCGTCGTCGAGAGCCAGGACGCGGTCGAGGAGCGCGGCATGCGCGGGATCGTCGAGGTCCTCTCGACGGAGACCCGCAACAGCGCGTTCCACGCCACGCGGCTCGACGTCGGCCACGTCGCCTCGGTGGTGGAGAGCCTGGTCCGCTCCGCCGAGCGGCGGTTCGGGATCGACCGGCGCGCGATGGCGCCCGCGACCGTGTTCGTGTCGCACGAGACGTTCACGCCGGCCCGCGGGGGCAGCGCCTCCGCGGAGGTCGAGGCGCTGCGGCGCGTCTTCGGAGGTGCGGCGAGCGAGATCGTCGTGTCGAACACGAAGGGGTTCACGGGGCATCCGCTGGGCGTCGGCGTGGAGGACGTCGTCGCGGTGAAGATCCTCGAGCACGGCATCGTCCCGCCGATCGCGAATTACCGGGAGGAGGATCCCGAGCTCGGCGCGCTCAACCTGAGCCGCGGCGGCCGCTACCCCGTGCAGTACGCGATCCACCTCGCCGCCGGGTTCGGCTCGCAGATCGCGCTGACGCTCACGCGCCGCATCCCCGGTGGAACCGAGCGCGTCGATCGGCCGGACGTGTACGGCCGGTGGCTCGACGCCGTGAGCGGCCTCGACCGGGCCGAGACGGAGGTCGTGCAGCGCACGCTCCGCGTCGCCTCGACCGGCGCGCCGGGGCGGGCGCCGCAGCCGGCGACGTGGGAGTGGGGGACCGGGCCGATGCGCAGGGCGCCGGCCCCGGCGGTCGTCGCCGCGCCCTCGGCCGTGATGCCGGGTCCGGGCGTCGCCCCGCCCGCGCCGCTCCCGGTCGCGAAGGCGAACGGGAAGGCGAGCCGGAGCGCGATCCCCGCGCCGAGCGCGATTCCGAGCGCGGCGGCGCCGGCGAGTGCGAGTGCGAGCGCGACTGCGATGGCGACCATGAC
>DASSQM010000562.1:0-3178 GCA_035702465.1 Anaeromyxobacter sp.
AGGCGGCCGCCGTCGTGGTAGGACTCGGCGGCGATGTCGTCCAGGAGCACCATGTCCTCGCGCGCCGACCGCGCGTCGGGCGCGAGGACCCAGCGGGCGAGGCGGTTCACGTTCCGTCCACCCTTCCGCGCGGTGTAGTACACGTAGAAGCGCCGGTTCTCGGCGAACCGCGGATCGGCGGCGATGCCGAGGAGCCCGCCCTCCCCCTGCTCGCCGACCTGGATCGTCGCGACGGGGCTCGGCTCCAGCCTGCCGGCGCGGAGCAGCCGGATGCGGCCCGGGCGCTCGGTGAGGAGCGCGTCGCCGCCCGGGAGGAACGCGATCCCCCACGGCACGACGAGCCCCGTCGCGACCTTCTCGACCCGGATCGGCACGCCTCCGGCTGGACCCCAGCCGTTCTCGACGAGCGTGCAGCCGGGCGCGTTCGCCGCGGAGGCGCAGCCGGGCGCGAGGAGGAGCGCCGCGGCGAGCGCGGCGATCGAAGGGCGCGGAGGCGCCGGGCCGATCATCCCGCGGTGGTAGCGGTCTCGACGGAGCGCTGCTCGCCCTTCGCGGGCACCTGCGCCATGGCGTGCTCGGCGAGCGCGGTGATCGTCAGCGCCGGGTTCACCCCGAGGTTCACCGGGACGGCGGCGCCGTCGGCGATCCAGAGGCCGTCGTAGCCGAACACGCGCCCCCGCGCGTCGCACACGCCCTCCGCCGGCGAGGACGCCCTCACCGCGCCGCCGAGGATGTGCGCGGTCGACGAGCGGTTCCCGAGCACCTCGAGCAGCAGGCTGCCCGGGATCCCGTCGATCTTCTCGGCGAGGCGCTCGGCGACGCGGTTCCCGAGCGGCACGAACGTCGGCGGCCGGGACCCGCCCTCGATCTCGCTCCGGAGCGTCTCGACGCCGAGCCTCCTGCCGAGCCGGACGCGCATGAAGCTCTCGAGCGGCTGCATCACGAGCACGATCGCGGTGCGCGCCGCCCAGTTCCGGGCGGCCACGAGCCGCAGGTGCCGCAGCGGGTGGCGCAGGAGCCTGCCGAGCCACACGAGCCAGCGCGGCTTGGGCGGCAGGTCGGGGGTGAGGACCGTCGTGAGCGTCCCCATGAAGTCCTGCCCCTTGCCGTAGCGGACGATCTCCATGTGCGTGTGCTCGTCCGCGTCGACGCCGGACGTGATGGCGATCCCCTGGCTGAAGTCGATGCGGTCGTGGGTGGCGGTCGCGCCGACGAGCTGCTCCGAGTTCGTGCGGACGAAGTTCCCGAGCTGGTCCGAGAGGCGCGGCAGGCTCCCGCGCTCCTTGCAGCGGAGGAGGAGCCGGGTCGTCCCGAGCGCGCCGGCGGCGAGCACCACGCCCCGCGCGCGGAACGTGCGTGGCCGCCGCGCGAGGCGCGACGTGGACCGCACCGTGTCCACCTCGAACCCGCCGCCCGGCAGCGGGCGCACGTCGGTGACGAGCGTCTCGGGGTGGACCACGGCGCCGCGCCGCTCCGCGAGGAAGAGGTAGTTCCGGTCGAGCGTGTTCTTCGCGCCGTGCTTGCACCCCGTCATGCACGCGCCGCAGAAGGTGCAGCCCGCGCGCTCGGGCCCCTCGCCGCCGAAGAAGGGGTCGGGGACGGGCACGCCCGGCTCGCCGAAGTACACGCCGACGTCGTGGCGGCGGAACGTGGCCCCGCGCCCCGTCTCCTCCTGGACGATGTCGCGGAGGAGCTCGTCCGCGTGGAACACCCGCGGCGCCTGCGTGGCGCCGAGCATGCGCCGGGCGGTCGCGTAGTGCGGCCCGAGCGCCGCGCGCCACTCGACGCCCGCGGGCCAGCGCGCGTCCCGGAACACCTCGTCGCGCGGCGTGACGAGGGTGTTCGCGTAGACGAGGCTGCCGCCTCCCACTCCCACGCCGTGCAGGACGATGACGTGCTCGAGCACGGTCATCTTCTGGATGCCGTACATGCCGAGCGCGGGCAGCCACAGGTACTTGCGGACGTTCCAGTTCGTCTTCGGGAAGTCGCCGGCCGCCCAGCGCTTCCCCATCTCGAGCACCCCGACCCTCCACCCCTTCTCGGAAAGCCGCAGCGCCGAGACGGCGCCGCCGAACCCGGAGCCGATCACCACGAAGTCGTAGTCGAGGGAGGGAGCGCCCATGTCGGGACCAGCCTATCCGAGCTCGGTGGTGGCGTGCGGCGGCGAGTGTCTACCCGCCAAGGCTTGGCCTGAAGGTGCGGGCTGCCTAACCATTCGCAGGTGACACCGGAGCAGGGCCAGACCGAAGGGCACGCCGCGCGGAGCTCCCCCGAGGAGGCACACGCACGCCTGATCGACAGCGAGGAGCGCTTCCGCCTCCTCGTCGCGAACATCCGCGACTACGCGATCTTCATGCTCGACCCGGATGGGCGCGTCGCGACCTGGAACCTCGGCGCGGAGCGGCTCAAGGGCTGGCGGGAGAAGGAGATCCTGGGGAAGCACTTCTCCACGTTCTATCCAAAGGAGGACGTGGACGCGAGGAAGCCGGAGGTGGAGCTCGAGGTCGCGACCCGCGTCGGCCGGTTCGAGGACGAGGGCTGGCGCCTGCGGAAGGACGGCACGCGCTTCTGGGCGAACGTCGTCATCACGGCGCTGTTCGGGCCGGGCGGCGAGCTGCGCGGGTTCGCGAAGATCACCCGCGACTTCACGGAGCGCAGGGCCGCCGAAGAGACCGCGCGGCGGCTCGCGGTGGAGAAGGCGGAGCGGCGCGCCGCGGAGGAGGCCGTCGCGATCCGCGACCAGTTCCTCTCCATCGCTGGACACGAGCTGAAGACGCCGCTCACCGCGCTCCTCTTCCACGCGGAGTCGCTCATGAAGAACGCGGCGTCGCTCACCACGGCCGAGACCTCCGACCGCTCCGCCAAGATGCTGCGCAACGCGCGCCGCCTGGCGCGCCTCGTGGACGAGCTGCTCGACGTCTCGCGCATCGCGGCGGGGCGGCTCACGCTCGAGCGCGAGGAGGTGGACCTCGCCGTCGTCGCCCGGGAGATGGTGGCCCGGTTCGCGGACGCCGCGCTGCAGGTCCACTCGCGCATCGACCTCCAGCAGCCGGAGCGCCTCCTCGGAACGTGGGACCGGCTCCGCATCGAGCAGGTGCTCGAGAACCTCCTCGCGAACGCGGTGAAGTACGGCCGCGGACAGCCCATCGACGTGCGCGTCGAGGGCGCCGAAGGGTAC
>DASSQM010000563.1:0-10737 GCA_035702465.1 Anaeromyxobacter sp.
GAGAACGGCAAGGCGACGATGGACCTGTTCCAGGCGCTCGAGAAGGGCGACCTCGCGGTGCTGTACGTCATGACGACGAACCCGGGGCAGTCGCTCCCGAACGTGAACCGCTACCGCAAGGCGCTCGAGGCGAGGAAGGCGTTCCTCGTCGTGTCCGAGGCGTTCCACCCGACCCGCACCTCGGAGCTCGCGGACGTGGTCCTTCCGGCGGCGCTCTGGGCCGAGAAGGAGGGCGTGTACGGCTGCACCGAGCGGCGCTACCAGCTCCTCGAGCAGGCGGTGCGGCCCGCCGGCGAGGCGCGCCCCGACTTCGCCATCCTCTGCGACCTCGCGCGCCGGCTCGGGCACGGGGCGCTCCTGCCCTGGAGGACGCCGGCGGACGCGTGGGAGGAGATCCTGGCGCTGTGCAAGGGCACGGCCTACGACTTCTCCGGGATGACCCGGGCGGCGCTCCGCGACGCGCACGGGCTCCTCTGGCCGCTGCCGTCGCCGGGCCATCCGGGCACGAAGCGACGGTACGTGAAGGGGGAGGACCCGCTCGTGCCCACCGACCACCCGGGCCGCGTGAAGTTCTACGGCCGGCCGTCCGGGAAGGCCGTCGTGTGGCTTCGCCCGCAGCAGCCGCCGGCGGAGGTGCCCGACGCGGACTACCCGTTCTTCTACACGACGGGTCGCGTGATCGAGCACTGGCACACCGCGACGATGACGCGCAACTGCAAGGAGCTCCGCGACGCGAGCCTCGAGGCGGTGGCCGAGCTCCACACGGCGGACGGGAAGAAGCTCGGGGTCGCGACGGGCGATCTCGTCCGGGTGACGTCGCGGCGCGGCGCGGAGACGTTCCGGGCGAGGCTCGTGGACGGCGGCCTCCCCGGCGTCGTCTTCGTGCACATGCACGACGCCGAGCGGATGTGCAACCGCATCACCATCGACGCGGTCGATCCCATCTCGAAGCAGCCCGAGTTCAAGATCTGCGCGGTGCGGGTCGAGAAGGCGGAGCAGGCGTGAGCGCCGAGCTCGGCAAGGGCACCCGCCCTAGGACCGCCGTGATCGTCGCCGGGGTCGTCGTGGAGACCGTCCCCGGGGCCGCGGACCGCGTGGCGGCGCGGCTCGCCTGCGAGGCGTCGCTGGCCATCCAGGGCGGCGACGGCGACCGGCGCCTCGCCGCCGTCTTCACGGGCGAGGACGGCGCCGCGCTCGAGTCGCTCGCGGAGCGGCTCGTCCGCGACGACGAGGAGGTCGTGGGCGTGTTCCCGACGTACGTGGCCGACGAGCGCGACGACGGCGCGTGAGCGCCCCGTCACCGCGCCTGCCGCTTGCGCCGCTCCTCGTCGCGGAGCTCGCGCCGCAGGATCTTGCCCGCCTTCGACTTCGGGAGCATGTCCCGGAACTCCACGTACTGCGGGACCTCGTAGGGCGCGAGGCGCTCGCGGCAGAAGCGCACCAGCTCCTGGGCGTGCACGCCCTTCACGTCGCTCCGCACCACCACGTACGACTTGATCCGCTCGCCCACCGCGTCGTCCGGCACCCCGATGGTGCAGGACGCGACGACGGCCGGGTGCTCGTGGAGCGCGTTGTCGATCTTCGACGCCGCGACCCGGTACCCCTTGTGCTTGATGACGTCGACGGAGCGGTCGTGGAAGAAGAGCCAGCCGGCCCCGTCGCGGCGGAGCACGTCGCCGGTGCGGTACCAGAGCCGGCCCTGCACGGTGACGAAGCAGCGCGCCGTCTCCTCCGGCTTGTTCCAGTAGCCCTGCACCATGTGGCGGGACGCGACGAGCAGCTCGCCGGGCTCGCCGTCCGGGACCGGCTCGAGCGTGGCCGGATCGACGAGGAGCAGCGACTGGTGCGGGCACGCGCGGCCGACGGACCCGGCAGGCGCGTCGGCGCCCGCGGCGCACAGGGCGACGCCGCCGGCGGTCTCCGTCGCGCCGTAGCCCTGGTAGAGCGGGTGCTTCGTCACCTCCCGCCAGCGGCGCGCGGTCTCCTTCGGGAGCGCGTCGCCGCCGGAGAACGAGAAGCGCAGGCTGGTGAGATCGTACTGCTCGACGCGCTCGTGCTCGAGCATGAGCCGGTAGAACGTCGGCGTGCCGAGGATCGTCGTGGCGCGGTACCGCTGCACGTGGTCGAAGACCGCGTCGAGGTTCATGCGCGGGAGCAGGACCACGGTCTCGCCGCCGACGACGGCGCCGAGGCCCACCGCCTGCCCCAGGATGTGGTGGAGCGGGGCGCCCTGGAGCACGACCTCCTCGCCGGCGGGGACGGCGGAGACGCTCGCGCTGCGCTGCTCCGCGAAGGCCTCGAGGAGGAGCGCGTGCGACATCGGCACGCCCTTCGGGAACCCCGTCGTGCCGCCGGTGTAGAGGAGCTGAGCGATGGAGTCGCCGCGCGCCGGACAGGGCGGCGGCGCCTTGCCCTCGGCGACGAGCGCGGCGAACGAGAGGACGTCGGCGCCCGCGCGGACCTTGCCGGACGGCAGGCGATCGAGCGCGTGCCCGACGAGCCGCTTCCAGGCCGGGAGCAGGTCGGCCATGCGCGTCACGACGATGCGGCGGAGCGGCGTCTCCGCGCGCACGCGGTCGAGGTGGCCGAAGTTCGTGTCGGCGCAGATGGCGGTCTCGGCGCCGCTGTCGGTCGCAATGTAGCGGAGGTCCTCGGCGCCGTAGAACGGCGTCACCGGGACGGCGATCGCGCCGAGCTTCTGCACGGCGAGCCACGAGACGACCCACTGCGGCGAGTGCGGCAGGTACACGATCACGCGGCTCCCGGCCGCGACCCCGCGGGCGGAGAGCGCGCCGGCGAGCGCGCCCGCGAGCGCGTCGACGCGCGCCGCCGCGTACCGCTCCCCCAGGAAGACGAGCGACGTCCGGCCCGGCGCGCGCGCGGCGGTGGCCTCGAACGCGGCGGCGATGGACGTGGGCTCGGTCTGTGCCATGGGCTCGATGCCTCACACGCCGAAGTACGCCGACCGCACCTCGGGGTCGTTCAGGAGCTCCGCCCCCGTGCCGCTCACCACGAGCGACCCGTTCTCGATGACGTAGCCGCGGTCGACGATGGGCAGGACCGGGCGCGCGTACTGCTCGGCCACGAGCACCGTCACGCCGCGCTTCGCGATCTCGCGCGCCGCCCGCACCACCTCGGACTGGAGGAGCGGCGAGAGGCCGAGCAGCGGCTCGTCGAGCAGGATCAGCCGGGGGCGCGCGGCGAGCGCCATGCCGATGGCGAGCATCTCCTTCTCGCCGCCGGAGAGCATGCCCGCCTTGCGGCTGCGGATCGCGTGCAGCGGCGGGAAGAGGTCGTACGCGGAGAGGACGCCCTCGCGCGCCTCCCGCGCCGAGCGCAGATAGCCTCCGAGCCGCAGGCACTCCTCGACCGTGTTGTCCTTGAAGACCGGGTGGCGCTCGCGGCAGAGCACGATGCCGCGCTCGACGCGGGCGCGGGGCGAGAGCTCGTCGATGCGCTCGCCGCGGTAGGTGATGGAGCCGCCGAGCGTGATGCGCATCCCCCCGCGGCGCGCCTCGCGCTGGCGGAGGTGGAGCGTGAGCCCCGCGACGGTGTTGAGGAGCGTCGTCTTCCCGGCGCTGTTCGAGCCGAAGACGCCCACCACCTCGCCCTCGCGGACCTCGATCGAGAGGTCGTTCACCGCGAGCGCGTTCTCGTAGAAGACGAGGAGGTCGCGGATCTCCAGCATCAGCGCACCTCCGCGCCGAGGTACGCCTCGATGACGTCCGGGCGCGCCATGACCTCCTCCGGCGGGCCCTGGGCGATCTTCTCGCCGAACTGCAGCATCAGCACGGAGTCCACCACGCGGAAGAGCTCGCGGAGCCGGTGCTCGACCATGATGAGCGTCTTCCCGGCGGCCTTGATGCGCTCGAGCAGCGGCAAGACGCCGGCGATCTCGGACATGCTCATCCCGCTGAACAGCTCGTCGAGGATGACGAGGTCCGGATCGAGCGCGAGCACGCGGGCGAGCTCGAGCCGCTTCAGGTAGCCGTGAGGGAGCTCCCCAGCGCGCTTCGTGGGGATGGCGGAGTCCCGCTCGAACCCGACGTCCTCGAGGAGGTGGATCGCGGCCTCGTCGCGGTCGCCGAACTCCTGGCCCAGGTGGCGGCGCGCGCGCCGCGAGGAGAGCGGGATGACGACGTTCTTGAAGACGGGGAGCCCGTAGAACGGCCGCGCCATCTGGAAGCTGCGCGCCATGCCGAGATCGACGCGCCGGTGCGGCGGCATCCTCGTCACGTCCTGTCCCTTGAAGAAGACGCGCCCGGAGGTGACGGAGACGAAGCCGCTGATGAGGTTGATGAGCGTCGACTTCCCGGAGCCGTTCGGCCCGATGACCCCGAGCGCCTGCCCGGGCCGGAGCTCGAACGAGACGTCCGCCACGGCCATCATCCGGCCGAAGGCCTTCGCGACCCGCTCGACGCGCAGGATGGGCTCAGCGCTCACGCGCGGCCTCCTCGATGGGCACGAGCCGCTCGAGCTGCGTCCACTTGCGCGCGGCGAACCGGAAGAGCCCCTCCGGCAGGCCGATCGTGAAGACGAGCAGCATGGCGGAGTAGACGACGACGCGCAGCGAGCCGAACTCGCGGAGCAGCTCCGAGAGTGGCACGAGGATGAAGGCGCCGACCATGGCGCCGAAGAAGCTGCCCGGCCCGCCGATGACCGCGCTCGTGAGCGGCAGCGTCGAGTAGTCCATGGCGAAGGCCGGCATGCCGACGAACTGGTAGCGGTGCGTGACGAACGCGCCCGCGAACGCCGCGGGGAGCGCGGCGAGGAACACCACCTGCGCCTTGCGGCGCTGCAGGTCGAAGCCCGAGGCGATCACCGCGCGGTCGTTGTCCCGGATGGCCTGGAAGAGGAGCCCGTAGTCGCTCGTGGCGAGCCGGCGGAACGCGAGCAGCGTGACGAGCGCGGCGATGGTGACGAGGTACAGCTCGAGCGTGCGGTTCGGGAGCGGCGTGAGGCCGGAGAGCCCCTCCGTCCCGCCGAGGACGCCGGTGGTCTCGACGACGCGCATGAGGAGGAGCGGCAGCGCGAACGTGATCATCCCGAAGTAGATGCCGCGCAGGCGGAGGAGCGGGAACAGCAGCGCGGTCGAGATCGCCGCCCCGGCGACGGTCGCGATGGGGATGGTGAGCGCCGGCGGCAGGCCCAGCCGCGCGTTCAGCCACCCGGCGACGTAGCCGCCGAGCCCGAAGAAGAACGCCTGCCCGAGCGAGACGAGCCCGGCGGAGGCGAGGAGGTCCCAGGAGAGCGCGAGCAAGGAGACGACGAGCGTGTTCAGCATCACCGTCTGCCCGTAGCCGGAGATGCGGCTCCCGAGGAGCGGGAACGCGAGGAGGAGCACGAGCGGCACGACGCGCGGGAGGAGCAGCCAGGCGAGATCGCGATTCGAGGAGAGCGCGAAGACGTCGCGCGCGCGGACCGCCACGCCGCGGTCGACGCGCTCCCTGCGGAAGCCCTGGGGAACCCCGGACATGCTAGACCCGCTCCTCGAGCTGCTTCGACGAGCCGAGCAGCCCCGAGGGCCGGAACGTGAGCACGACGACGATGGCGCCGAGGTACACCACCTCGCCCCAGCGCGGCCCCACGTAGTTGCCGGTGAGCGTCACGGCGAACCCGAGGATGAGGCTGCCGGCGATCATGCCCGCCGTGCTCTCCAGGCCTCCCAGCACGGTGACGGCGAGCGCGACGAGGAGCGCGTCGTAGCCGGAGTTGATGGAGATGATGCCGAGCGGGAGGAGCACCACGGCGGCGACGGCGGCGAGCGCGGACCCGAGCGCGAGCGACAGCATCGCGGCCCAGTCCGACTCGATGCCGACGGAGAGCGCGGTGTACTCGTCCTGCGACATGCCGCGCAGCGCGAGCCCGATCTTCGTCCAGTGCGTGAACGCCCACAGGCCGAGCGTGAGCGCGAGGGCGATGCCGACGATGAGGAGCCGCTGCCAGTCCACGGAGACGCCCAGGATCTCGACCGAACCCTCGACGAGCTCGGGCAGCGCGTAGTCGTAGGTCGTGAAGCCCTTCCAGCGGAAGAACTCGATGATGGCGACGCCGACCGCGAACGTGCTGATCACCTCGGCGAGGACGATCCCGCGCACGGGCATGATCACCACGCGGTAGAGGAGCGCGCCGAGGACCCCCACGAGGACGACCGTGAGCCCCGCCGCCGCGAGGAACGGCAGCCCGGCCTTCATCAGCATCCACGCGGTGAAGCCGGAGAGCAGGTACAGCCCGCCGTGCGCGAAGTTCGCCACGCCGGAGAGCCCGAAGGTGAGGCTGAAGCCGAGCGCCGTGAGGAGCAGCGTCGCCGAGGAGACGAGGCCGTAGACGAGCGTGCTGGCGAGGAGGCCGTCCATGTCGAGGCCGCGCCGCCCGCGACCCGGAGCGCCGCCGGCGCCGTCGGGCCGCGGACGAGCCGCGGATCACCTCGCGGGGAGCTCGATCTGGCCCTCGGCGATGGCCTCGGGGAAGACCACCACGCGCTTCCCCTTGCGCCACTGGAACGCGAGGCTCGCGCCGCCGGTCTTCGGGTCGTCGCTGTACGGGACCGAGTGCGTCTTGTTGAACACCACGCGGCCGACCGCGCCCTCCATGTCCGTCTTCTCGAGCTGCACGACGACGGCGTCCGCGTCGAGCGAGCCGGCGCGCTCGATCGCCTTCGCGAGGACGTAGACGGCGTCGTACGACGGGCCGGGGCCGTGGCCCGAGAGCTTGTTCTTGAGATCCTCGCCGTACATCTTGCCGTAGCCCTCGGTGAACGCCCTCGAGCGCGGCGTGGGCAGCGGGATGGCGCCCGGCTCGAAGAGGAAGTTCACGAGGCCCTCGATGTCGCCCTTGAACGTCGCCCAGGCGGTGCCGGTCGCGGCAGGGCTGATGAAGCCGGAAACGAGGGCCGGGACCCTCATCGAGCGCGCCTGCTTCACGATGACGCCGGACTCGGGCATGTCGAAGAGCGGCACCACGACCTGCGCGCCCGTCGCCTTCGCCTTCGCGAGGCTCGCGGAGAAGTCGCGCGAGCCGGTGGGATACGCGTCGGCGCCGAGCACCTTCCAGCCGGCGGCCTCCGTCACCTTCGAGAGCCCGCCGATGGTGCCCTTCGCCCAGGCCACGTCCTGGTGGACGAAGTAGACCTTGTCGAAGCCGTACTTCGCCTTCAGGAACGCCATCGTCTTCGCCATGTTGCCGACGAGGTACGGCGCCGAGAGCGAGAGGCGGAAGTTGTACTTGTACTTGTCGTACTCGGCCCCGATCTTCTGGTCGAAGACGGGCGACATGCCGATGGTGCAGAGGTACGGGATCTTCACCTTGGCGATCATGTCCATCGCCGAGACGAGCACCTCGGAGCGGAACGCGCCGACGACGATGGCGGCGGGCTTCTTCTCGCTGATGAGCTTCTCCATCGCGGCGAGCGCGTCGTTCACCGGCACGCCGGCCTCGGCCTCGCGCGTGTCGATGGAGACGATCTCCAGCTTGCGCTTCTCCTTGCCGACCTGGACGCCGCCCTGGTCGTTGATCTCCTTCACCGCGAGCTGCGCAGAGCGGAGCGAGTCCTGGCCCTCGATGGTGCCGAGGGCGGTGGGCACGCCGAGGACGATCGGCTCGGCCGCGAAGGCGCGGGGGACGGCGGCGAGGAGCGGGAGCACGGCGAGGGCGAGCCTGGCGAGGCGCACGCGGGACCTCCGGGGGTAATTTGGTACCCTATTACCGCTTTATCGGCGGGCCCGCGTCAAGGGCCCTGCCGGCCTTTTCACCCGCGCAGCAGCTCGCGCGCGATGACCACGCGCTGCACCTGGCTCGTCCCCTCGTAGATCTGGAGGAGCTTGGCGTCGCGCATGAGCTTCTCGACCGGGTAGTCCTTCGTGTACCCGTAGCCGCCGAAGATCTGCACGGCGTCGGTCGTGACCTTCATCGCCATGTCCGCCGCGAAGCGCTTCGCGTGCGAGGACACGAGCGTGTTGCGCTCGCCGGCGTCGAGCAGCCACGCGGCCTTCCAGGCGAGGAGCCGCGCCGCCTCCACCTCGCTCGCCATGTCCGCGAGCATGAACTGGATCGCCTGGAGGTCCGCGATGGGCTTCCCGAACTGGCGGCGGTCGCGGGCGTAGGCGAGCGCGTGCTCGAGGGCCGCGCGCGCCAGGCCGACGGCGAAGATCGCGGTGAGCGGGCGCGAGTGGTCGAGCGTCGACATCGCGATGGCGAAGCCTTCCCCTTCCGCGCCGATGCGGTTCCGCGCCGGGACGCGCACGCCGTCGAGGTGGAGCATCACCGTCTCGGAGGCGCGCTGCCCCATCTTCTCCTCCTTCTTCGCCACGGAGAGGCCGGACGGCCTCCCCTCCACGACGAAGCAGGAGATGCCGCGGCGGCCGAGCTTCGGATCCACCGTGGCGAAGACGGTGAGCTGGTCGGCGACGCCGCCGTTCGTGATGAAGCACTTCGTCCCCTCGAGGACGTAGCCGTCGCCCTCGCGGCGCGCGCGGGTGGCGAGCGCCGAGACGTCGGAGCCGGCGCCGGGCTCGGTGAGGCAGAAGCTCGCGAAGCGCAGCCGCTCCGTGAACGGGCGCAGGAGCCGCTCCTTCTGCTCCTCGTTCCCGCCGAGGACGATCGGCAGGTTCGCGAGGTCGTTCGCGACGAACGTCGTCGCGACCGCGACGCAGCCTGCGGCGATCTCCTCCTCGACGAGCACCTGCTCCACGTGGGAGAGCCCCGGGCCGCCCAGCTCGGCCGGGATGGCGAGGTTGAGGAGCCCGAGCTCGAACGCCTTCGCGCAGATCTCGCGGGGGAAGCGTTCCTCGCGGTCGAGCGCCGCCGCCACCGGCGCGATCTCCGCGCGCGCGAAGCGGCGGGCGGTGTCCTGCAACGCCTTCTGCTCGTCGGTGAGCGCGAAGCCGATCATGGCCGCCTCCTCGGGTTCGACGATCGCGTACCGTGAACGCCGCTCGCCGGTCAACCTGGGTGGGTGCCCCGCCGCGCGGCCGACGAGCGCGGGTGGCCGGGCGCGCGCCGGGGCGCCATGACACCGGCATGAAGAAGACGCCACGTCCCGAGACCTACGCCGGCGAGGGATACGAGATCCGGATCGTCGGCGGCGCGCGCCGTCCGCTGCGCGACCTGTACCACGGCATGCTGCGCGTTCCGTGGTGGGCGGCGATCCTCATCGTCACCGGCAGCTACCTCGTGCTGAACGTGATCTTCGCGGCCCTCTTCCTGGAGATCGGCGGGATCGCGAACGCGACGCCCGGCTCCTTCGCGGACGCGTTCTTCTTCAGCGTGCAGACCATGGGGACCATCGGCTACGGGCAGATGTACCCCGCCACGCGCGCGGCGAACGCCGTCGTCGTGGCGGAGTCCGTGGTCGGCCTCGGCGCGACCGCGCTCGCCACCGGGCTCGTCTTCGCGCGGTTCTCGCAGACGCGCGCCCGCGTGATCTTCTCCGCGCGCGCCGCGATCTCGCCGTACGACGGCGTGCCGAGCCTCATGTTGCGCGTCGGCAACGAGCGGCGGAACGCGATCATCGACGCGTCGTTCCGGGCCATGATCATGCGGACGACGCGCACCGCGGAGGGCGTCGTCGTCTACCGCACGCAGGACCTCGCCCTCTCGCGCGAGCGCGCGCCGGCCCTCACGCGCGCGTGGAACGTGCTCCACAGGATCGACGCCGGGAGCCCGCTCCACGGCGAGACCCCCGAGTCCCTCGCCGCCTCCGACGCGGAGCTGACGCTCACCGTGTCCGGGGTCGACGACACGTCGCTCCAGCTCGTGCACGCGCGGCACACGTGGACGGCCTCCTCGATCGTCTTCGGCGCCCGCCTCGCGGACATCACCTCCGAGGCGCCGGACGGCGCGTTCGTCATCGACCTGCGCCAGTTCCACGAGCTCGTGCCGACCGCGCCGGCGGACGGGTTCCCGTTCCCGCCGACGCCCCAAATTGGCACGGCCGCCTCGCCGCCGGGCAGGTAGCCGGACCGGCATGCGCACGCCCTCCGTCCCCCTGGCCCCCGGCCGGCGCTGGCTCGCCGCCGCGGCCCTCCTCCTCGTCGCTCCCGCCGCGCAGGCGGCCACGATCGTGGTCCATCCCGGCGCGTCGATCCGCGCCGCGCTCGCGCGCGCGTCGCCCGGCGATCGCATCGAGGTGCTCCCCGGCACCTACCGCGAGGGCGCGCCCGGCGACCTCAACGCGCTCACCGTCACGATCGACGGGATCGCGCTCGTGGGCCGGTCGCGGCCGGGCCACCCGGTCGTGCTCGAGAACGCGGGCGGCCAGAGCTACGGGGTATGGGCGAGCCCGGCGGACTCGGCCGGCCCCGGGCCCGAGGCCGACGACGAGCACCCGCCGTGCGGCCTCGCGGGCACGGTCCTCCGCGGGTTCTCGATCAGCGGCTTCACCGTGCGCGGGTTCGCGGCGCACGGCGTGCACCTCGCGTGCGTCGACGGGTTCTCCATCACCGGCAACATCGCGGAGGACAGCGGCGTGTACGGGCTCTTCCCGGTGGTCTCGAGGAACGGCGTCCTCACGGGGAACCTGGTCACGCGCACCGCGACGGACGCGGGCATCTACGTGGGGCAGAGCGACGCCGTGCTCGTGGCCGGCAACGTCGCGCACGACAACGAGCTCGGCCTCGAGATCGAGAACAGCCGCAACTGCGCCGCCATCGGGAACCAGGTCTTCGGGAACACGCTCGGGCTCTTCGTCGACATCCTGCCGTTCCTCGAGCGGAAGACGCAGGAGGCGACGCTCGTCGC
>DASSQM010000564.1:0-4929 GCA_035702465.1 Anaeromyxobacter sp.
AAGGCGCCGGATCTCCGTGCGCATCTCCGCGCGCAGGTTCGCGTCGAGGTTCGAGAGCGGCTCGTCGAGCAGCAGGATCTCGGGCTTCGGCGCGAGCGCGCGCGCGAGCGCCACGCGCTGCTGCTGGCCGCCGGAGAGCTCTCCAGGATAGCGATCGCCGAGGTCCTGGAGCTTCGCCGCGCGGAGCGCGGCGTCGGTGCGCTCCCGCCGCTCGCGGTCGGGCACCTTTCGCATCTTCAGCCCGTAGGCGACGTTCTCGCGCACGGTCATGTGCGGCCAGACCGCGTAGCTCTGGAAGATCATCCCCATGTTGCGCCGCTCGGGCGGGACCACGGCGCCGCGGGCGGACACGGTGCGGCCGTCCACCCGGATCTCGCCCGCGTCGGGCTCGAGGAACCCCGCGATCATGCGCAGGGTGGTCGTCTTCCCGCAGCCCGACGGGCCGAGCAGGCAGATGAGCTCGCCGTGCTCGACCGCGAGGTCGATCGCGTCGACGGAGACCACCCCGGGATAGCGCTTGGTGAGGTTCGCCAGCTCGAGGTGGGCCATGTCGACGTTGACTCGAAGGCGACGAGCCTGACACGCCTGCCGCGAGGGCGGCAAGGCCCGGCCTGGGGCACGTCGAGTGCCCGCGCGCGCCGTCGGCGCGACTCGATCTCGCTCACTCGGAGGTTGACGGAGTACGCCCCGGGATGCGTTCATCGTGCCCACACGGGAAGGGGAGGAACCAATGGCGACCAGGAAGCCATCGCGCCGGCCCGGGAAGGCTCGCGCGAAGACGCCGTCGAGGGTCCACATCGGCATCGAGGTCCCGCGGCCGACCAAGGAGAAGCTCGACGAGCTGAAGGTCGCCTTCGCGACGAAGGCGATCGCGGTCCTCGGCCTCGAGGCGGACGGGTCCTACACGAACCAGACCCCGACGACCAGGCGGCGCTCGAGGTAGCGGCGAGCAGCATGCGGGTGTGCCTCGCCAGCGCGCCGACCATCGCCGAGTTCACCGATCTCGACAGGCTCGCGGCGGAGGCCTCGCAGCGGATCCCGCTCGGGATCCTGTCGCTCGCGAGCACGCTGCGGCGGGGCGGGAACGAGCCCGCCGTCGTCGACCTCGACACCGTGTACGCCCGTTGGCGGGGCGACGGCGGCGGACGAGGAGACTTCGTGCGCCACGCTGCGCGCGAGCTCGCCCGCGTCGACGCGGACGTGTACGGCCTGTCGACGATCTGCAGCAGCTATCCCCTCACCATCCGCATCGCGGCGGCGCTGCGCGAGGAGCGCCCCGGGTGCCGCCTGGTGCTGGGCGGTCCCCAGGCGAGCGCGGCCGCGGACGAGACGCTCGCGGCGTTCCCGTGCGTGGACGTCGTGGTGCGCGGCGAGGGAGAGCCCGTCCTCCCCGCGCTCCTCGACGCCCTCGCCGCCTCTCGCGACCTCTCGTCCGTGCCGGGGATCAGCTACCGGTCCCGCGGAGGCGTCGTGCGGACGCGCGACGCCGCCCTCGTCGAGGACCTCGACGCGCTGCCG
The DNA here is from genome assembly GCA_035702465.1 of Anaeromyxobacter sp. GTDB lineage: Bacteria > Myxococcota > Myxococcia > Myxococcales > Anaeromyxobacteraceae > Anaeromyxobacter. Next base: position 1,519 of record DASSQM010000564.1, read on the forward strand.
CTCCCCGCGTACGACCTGTACCCCGCGCTGCGGCGTGGTGCGCCGCTCCCGCTCGAGGTCGGGCGCGGTTGCCCGTTCTCGTGCACCTTCTGCTCGACGAGCCGCTTCTTCGGGCGGACGTTCCGGATGAGGTCCGCCGCGCGCATCGTCGCGGACATGCGGTTCCTGCGCAGGAGGTTCGGGACGCGGCGGTTCGAGCTCGTCCACGACAACTTCACCGTGGACCGGCGCCGCGTCGTCGCATTCTGCGAGGCCGTCCTCGCCACGCGCTCGGGGATCACGTGGTCGTGCAGCTCCCGCACCGACACGCTCGACGACGAGCTCCTCGACCTCATGCGGAGAGCGGGTTGCCGCGGCATCTTCTTCGGCGTGGAGAGCGGCTCGCAGGCGATGCAGGACGCCATGCGCAAGCGGCTCGACCTCGCCGGCGCCCGTCTGCGGCTCGTCCGCGCGAGCCGCCGCGGGATCCGCTCGACGGTGTCGTTCATCGCCGGGTTCCCGGAGGAGACCCGGGAGGACCTCGGCGCGACGGTCTCGCTCTTCGTCGAGGTGCTGCGCCTCGACCTGCAGGCCCCGCAGATCGGGCTCCTGTCGCCGCTCACGGGAACTGCCGTCCACGAGCAGCACCGCGACGCGCTGGTCCGCGGAGAGGTCGTGTCCTCCGTCGCCTTCCAGGGTGAGGAGCAGGCGCGCGCCGACGCCGCGCTCATCGCCCGGCACCCCGGGATGTTCTCGAGCTTCTACTCCGTGCCGACGCGCGGACTCGATCCCCTCGAGCTCCACGAGCTCTGCCAGTTCCTGAACAACGCCAAGCACGACCTGCGCTGGCTCCTCGTCGCCGCGGCTCAGGTGGAGGGGGGCGGGCTCGAGGCGTTCGCGGCGTTTCGCGCGCGGCGCCGCCTCGAGGGAGCGCGCTCGGCCGCCGAGCTCGCCGCCTACTACCGCGGCCGGGCCTTCCGCCGCGACTTCGTCCGGTTCGTCCGCGAGGTCCTCGCTCGGCGCCACCGCGCCGCCGCGCCCGCGCTCCGCGCGCTCGCCCGCTACTACGGGAGCCTGCTTCGACGCCCGCGCGCCGCGCGCCGGTCACCGCGCCCGCTGCTGCGCCCGTTCCGCGCCCGGAACGTGCTCCTGACGCCGATCGGCTGCGACGGCGCAGCGCTCGTCCGGTGCCTCCGCGAAGGCGGCGATCTCGCGCTCGTCCCCCGCCGGCCCTCGACGCTCGTCACCCGCGAGGCGCGAACCCACGACGAGCTGGTGCAGGTCGACAGGGAGGCCGCCGATCTGCTCCGGCTCTGCGACGGGACGCGCGACGTCCGCGCGGTCGCCCGGCATTTCCGCCGGGCGCATCCGCACGTCCACGGCGTGCGCGGGGACGCGGCCGCCCTCTACGCGCTCGAGCTCTTCCGGCGAAGACGGCTCGTGGTCACTTGACGCTCGGCGAACCGTCGAGCTTCTTCCGGAGCGCCTTCAGCTCCGCGAGGAGCGGCTGGTCGGCGTCCGCGTCCTTCCAGCGCTCGAGCTGCAGGTCCAGCACCTTCCGTGCCTCGTCGGGCTTGCCGAGCCGCTCGAGCGAGCGGGCCATGAGGAGGCGCGCCCGGGCGAGGTACCACGGCACCTGGTATGCCTCCGAGCCCAGGAACGCGGGCCGCTCGAAGCGGCGGAAGGCGTCCAGGGCCTCCTCGTCGAGGCCGGCCTCCGCCGCGGCGAGGCCGTGGAAGTACGGCGCGAGCGAGACGGACCCCGCGTCGACCGCCCGGAGCTCCGTGAGCGCGGCCGTGCGGTCCCCGGCACGATACGCGGACACGGCCCGCACCAGCCGGGCGTAGAGCATCGGCTCCGTCCCGAGCTCGGTCAGGTGCGCTGCGATGCGACGCTCGTCGCCGACGAGCGCGAGCATCACGCCGTGGTTCGCGGCGAAGAAGGTGTCCGGCCGCACCAGCCTGCGCGCGCGCTCGACGTCGCCGGCCGCGACGAGGTAGGCGGCCACCGCCGTGTCCAGCTCGGCGCCGGGGCGGCGCGCCGCCGCCTCCAGGTGCGCGACTCCCTCCCGCAGGCGCCCGCCGTAGGCGAGCACGATCGCGCGCGTCGTCGCGGCCGTCGCGTCGTGGAACGGTGCCACCGCCTCGAGCGCCTCTCCGATCCGTCCCCGTGCGGCGAGCCCCTCGGCGAGGAAGGCCTTCGACAGGGAGTCCTCCGCCCCCGAGGTGCGGAGCGCCGCGATGCCGCCGTCGACGTCTCCCGCCAGCAGGCGGGCGACGCCGAGGACGGCGCGGGCCGTGGGCGTCGCACGCTGGCGGGCGGTCGCCTCGGCGAGGTCCACCCCCTCCCGCGCGCGCCCGAGATAAGCGAGCCGCCCCACCTGCTCGAAGCGCAGGATGTCCCAGTCCGGAGCGAGGCTGAGCGTGCGCTCGAGCGCAGGCAGCGCCTCCTCGGCGTAGCCCGACCACGCGAGCACGGCGGCCCCCATCGTCGCGACGTCGCGATCGTCCGGAAAGCGCTCCGTCGCTCTCCGGATCTCGGCGCGGCTGGCGGCGAACCGGCCGTCGAAGAACGCGTCGAGGATCCGGATGAGCCCCGCCTCCTTCGCCGGCGCCTTGCGCGCGTTGCGCGCGGCCTCCCGGAACAGGGCGCGCGCCTCGCCCCGGCCCCTGCCGGACATGAAGGCGACCCACGCGGCGTCGACCTGGGCGAGCGCGAAGTGCGGGTCGCGCTGCAAGGCCCGCTCGAACTCGGCGCGCGCCTCGGCGAGGCGCACGCGCGCCGCGAGGTCCTTCGCGAGGAAGTAATGGCGGTAGGCCTCGAGGTTTCCGGTCACGGCCTCGCGGACGTGGACCTCGGAGGCCCTCACCTCGGCGTCCGGCTCGTTCAGCGCGAGCCGCGTCCGGTCCGACATCCGGTCGATGAGCGGCAGGAGGTCGTTCTTCTCCCTCGCCTCCTCGCGGATGGTGAACAGGTACTCGTCCCGGTTGGGGTCGAGCGCCCGCAGCTCCGCGGCGTAGGTGTCGCCGAGCTTCCGGATCGAGGCGAGGAGCAGCGTCCGGACGCCGGCCTTGCGCCCCACGGCGCGCGCCACCGACTCGTCGATGTGCGGGGCGTCGCGCTCGCCCATCTCGCGGACGAGGTCGATCATGCGGCCGCGCGTGAGGACGCGCAGCTTCTTCGACTGCTCGAGCGAGGTGATGAGGAGGCCGGAGAGGCCGTCGAGGTCCGGGTCGCGCGTCTCGTTCGCGAAGTCGGCCACCGCGACGACGGTGCGGTGGTCTCCGGTCGGACGCGGGTAGCCCGCCTCGCGCCACATCACGAGCCCCATGGCGGCCATGCCCAGCAGGACGCCCGCCGCGACGGGGACGAAGACGCGCCACGGCGGCCGAGGCCGCACGGTCACGGTGGGAGGAGAGGTGGCCTGCTCCA
>DASSQM010000565.1:0-5065 GCA_035702465.1 Anaeromyxobacter sp.
AGCGAGGCGTTCATCGTCTCCGTGCGGAGCGACGGGAGGCTCATCGCGATCCGCTCGCCCTCCCACCGGGCGAGGAAGTCGTCGAGGAGCCCGTTCAGCGGCGCGTAGTCGCCGGACGAGAGCGAGAGCAGCCCGACCTCCTCGTACCCGGACGCCTTGAGCCCGGTCTCCGCGAGCGCGAGCACCTGCTTCGGGTCGCGCTGCCGCGTCGGGCGCGTGATCATGCCGACCTGGCAGAAGCGGCAGCCGCGCGTGCAGCCCCGCTGGATCTCGATGGGCAGGCGATCGTGGATCGTCTGCATGAACGGCACGAGCGGCTTCACGTAGGCCGTCGTGGGGAGCGCGTTCAGGTCCGGCATCACGCGGCGGACGATCCGCTCGTGGCCGGGGACGAGCGGCTCGAGAGCGGCGAGCGCCTTCGTGCGCGCGTCGTAGCGGGGCGCGAAGAAGGACGGCACGTACACCCCGGGGATGCGCGCGAGCCGCCGGAGGACCTCGGCGCGCGAGGCGCCGCCGCGGCGGAACCCGCTCTCCCGCACCGCGTCCGCGAGCTCGAGCGCGACCTCCTCGCCTTCGCCCACGGCGAAGCAGTCGAAGAACTCCGCCACCGGCTCGGGGTTGAACGCGCACGGGCCGCCGCCCACGACGAGCGGGTGCGCGTCGGTCCGGTCCTTCGCGAGGAGCGGGATGCCCGAGAGGTCGAGGAGCGCGAGCGCGCTCGTGTACGAGAGCTCGAACTGGAGCGTCACGCCGAGCACGTCGAACGCGGCGACCGGCGCGCGCGACTCGAGCGAGAAGAGCGGGATCCGGCTCTCGCGGAGCATCCCCTCGAGGTCCGGCCACGGCAGGAAGGCGCGCTCGCAGGCGATGTCGGGCCGGTCGTTGAGGAGCGCGTAGAGGAGCCGGAACCCGAGGTTCGACATCCCGACCTCGTAGACGTCCGGGAACGCGAGCGCGAAGCGCACGCCGGCAGACGCGAGGTCCTTGCGCACGGCGCCGATCTCGCCGCCGACGTAGCGGGACGGCTTCTGCGCCCGGAGGACGAGCTCGTCCAGCGAAGGATGGGCGTGGAGTTCGGTCATCGCTCGCCGGGCCGCGGGTTCGTGCCGCGTCGTCGCCCGCCGTGGGCTCCTGACCGCCGGGCGCCGCGCGGCGTCCCGGCCGGAAGGGAGGGTGTGAATAGCACCGGAGAATCGGGACTGCAACACGCGCGTCAGTGCCGTGCCGCGAACCGCCCGAGGTCGCCCTTGAACGGCAGCCACCTCGCGTCGACCTCGTCGACGCGCGCGGCGGGCGGGCCGCGGCGGCACCAGGCGGCGAGACCTTCCAGCGCGGCGCGCTCGCCCTCCGCCTCGACCTCGACGCGGCCGTCGGGCAGGTTGCGGACCCAGCCGTGGACCCCGAGCCGCAAGGCCTCGTCGACCGTGTAGGCGCGGAACGCGACGCCCTGGACCCGGCCGGACACGAGGAGGTGGACGCGCGCGCGATCCGCCATGGCTTCACTCCCGGAGCAGGGCGAGGAACTCCTCCTCGCCGACGACCTTCACGCCGAGCTCCCTCGCCTTCGCGAGCTTCGACCCGGACTCCTCGCCCGCCACCACGAGGTCGGTCTTCCGCGAGACGGAGCCGGACACCTTCCCGCCGCGCCGCTCGATCTCGGCCTTCGCCTCGTCGCGCGACAGCGACGAGAGGCCGCCTGTGAGCACCACCGTCTTGCCGGCGAGCGGCCCGCGCGCGTCCACGCGCTCCGGCTCGGGCACCACGCCGGCGGCGAGGAGCCGCTCGACCACGCGCCGGTTCTGCGGCTCCTGGGTCCACGCGCGGATCTCGCGCGCGGTCTCGGGGCCGACGTCGCGCACGGCGAGGAGCTCGTCCTCGCCCGCGTCCATGAAGCGCCGGACGTCGCCGAAGTGCCGCGCCAGCGTCGCCGCCGTCGCCTCGCCGACCTGCGGGATGCCGAGGCCGTTCAGCAGGCGCGCGAGCGTCGTCTTCTTGGAGCGCTCCAGCGCCGCGAGCATGTTCCGCGCGCTCTTCTCCGGGAGCTCGCGCTCCTTGCCCTCCTCCTTGCGCGGCCTGCTGAAGAGCTGCTGCCACACCTCGAACGGCACGTCGTAGAGGTCGGCGAAGTCCTTCACCTGCTCGCGCTCCACGAGCGCCTCGCACAGCTTCTCGCCGAGCCCGTCGACGTCGAGCGCGCGCCGCGACGCGAACTGGCGGAGCTTGCCCACGAGCTGGGCAGGGCAGGCGGAGCCGGTGCAGCGCCACACCTTCTCGCCCTCCTCGCGCACCACGCGCGCGCCGCAGACCGGGCACGCGCGCGGGAACTCGAACCGCCGCTCCGCGCCGGTGCGCCGGTCCACGAGCGGCTTCACCACCTCCGGGATCACCTCGCCGGCGCGGCGCACGAGCACCCAGTCGCCCTCGAGGATGTCCTTGCGGCGCATCTCGTCCTCGTTGTGGAGCGTGGCGCGCGACACCATCGCGCCGGAGAGGCGGACGGGGTCGAACTCCACCACGGGCGTGAGGATCCCGGTCCGCCCGACCGACGCCCAGATCCGGCGCACCTGCGTCGCCGCCTCCTGCGGCGGATACTTGAACGCCACCGCCCAGCGCGGGAACTTCGACGCGGCCCCCAGGCGGCGCCGCCAGTCGAGGTCGTCGACCTTCACGACGATGCCGTCCGTGTCGTAGGGGAGCGCGAAGCGCCGCTCCGCCATGGCGTCGCGGTAGACCTTCACCTCGGCGATGCCCGTGCAGCGCCGGTTCTCCGGGTTCGTGTCGAACCCCATGCGGCCGAGGTCCTCGATCTTCTCCCAGTGCGTCTTCCACCGCGCGCCCTCCGCGCCGGGCGCGAGCGCCTCGTACGCGATGAACGAGAGCGGGCGCCGCGCGGTGACGCGCCAGTCGAGCTGGCGGAGCGACCCGGCCGCGGCGTTGCGCGGGTTCGCGAACGGCTCGTCGCCCTGGCGGACGATGAGCCGGTTCATCGCCTCGAAGTGCTCCTTCTGGAGGAGGACCTCGCCGCGGACCTCGAGGCGCCTGGGCGGGCTCCCGGCGAGCCGCGCCGGGACGCCGCGGTTCGACCCGAGCCCACCCACCGTGCGCAGGTTCGCGGTGACGTCCTCGCCGTTCACGCCGTCGCCGCGGGTCGACCCCTGCACGAACGCGCCGTCCTCGTAGACGAGCTCGACGGCGAGGCCGTCGAGCTTCGGCTCCGCGACGTAGACGACCGGCAGCTGCTCCGGGAGCGCGAGCAGCCGGCGGATGCGCGCGTGGAACTCGTCGAGGTCCTCGTCGGTGGTGATGTTGCCGAGCGAGAGCATCGGCTCGCGATGGACCACGCGCTCGAAGCGCTCCGACGGCGCGCCCGAGACGCGCTGCGTGGGCGAGTCCGGCGTGGCGAGCGACGGGTGCTCCGCCTCGAGCGCCTGGAGCTCGCGCATGAGCGCGTCGTACTCGGGGTCGGCGAGGATCGGCTGGTCGAGGACGTAGTAGGCGTGATCGGCGGCCCGGATCTTCGCGCGCAGCACCTCGATCCGGGCGGCGGGGTCCGTCATGGCGCGAAGGATGGCGCCGGGACGGCCGTGCTGCAACGCGAAAGGCGGCTCGGATTCAGAACGTCGCGTAGGGGCCGACGTCGTCCTCCGAGCCCAGCAACGGAGTCTCCGACGTGAGCTGGTATGCGCCGGCGATCCGCGTGAACACGATCTGCTTGTAGCTGACGACGCCGTCGCCGTCGAGGTCGCCTGCCGCCCAGATCGTGATGGTGCCGCGCGCGGGGGTATCGTCGATCACGAAGCGGTAGCTGTAGTACACGGCGCCTTCGATCTCGGCGGGGATGCTGCTCCCGCCCCCCTCCGCCGAGAAGTACGTGTTCCACAGCGGCCTGTCGGTCGCCATCGCGCGCTTCCCCATCGTGGGCGGGAAGGGCGGGTTGTAGTCGGAGTCCCCGGACACCACCGCCCCGTTGCGGAGCTGGTAGTCCTGGATCGCCTGCTTGATGCGCAGCATGATCGCTCTGCGCTCGGAGACCTTCGCGCGGAGCGTGGACCTCGACAACGCGGGAATCGCCACGGAGGCCAGGACACCGACGATCGCGACGGAGATCATCAGCTCGATGAGCGTGAAACCGGACGGCCTTCGCGCGCGCGCCATGGCGCCTCCTAGCGTGCTTCGGGCTGCGGCAGCGCTGCAGGGGGAGCGGGCTCGACGAAGATCACGCCGTCGCTTTCGCGGACCCGGTTCCCCTTGCTCTCCTCCGCCGCCCTGAACCGGGACAGCTCGGCGGGATCCGGCGCGACCGTGGTGCTCGCCCGAACGAGGACGCGGGGGCCGCCCGGGGGCCCCGGGATTTCGGTCAGGCCCGCCGGCAAGCCGCTGGTGTCCACCGCGCGGGCGGCTGCCTTCTCGTGCGCGGTCCACGCGTGGTACGCGCCCCCGAGGAAGACGACGGCGCCGAGCGCGATCCACGGCGCGAGACGCCGCGGGTGATGCGTCTTCTGCCCGATCGAGAGGAGCCGTGCCCGCGCCGGCGGCGCGGGCGCCGCGGCGGTCGGCGCCGTCGGAGCCGGGTCCGGCTCGGCCGGGCTCGCCCGCTGCGAGAATCGGATCGCCAGGCGGACGAGGTCGTCCCGGATCGGCTCGATGAACGCCCGCGCGCCGTCCGGCGCGTCCTCCGCGACCGCGTTCACGCGCGAGAGCAGCGCGTCGAAGTCCGCGAGCAGGGCCGTCACGGCAGCGGCGTCGATCGGATCGCCCGGCCGCGGCGCCGTCGCGAGCGCGGCCGCGACCCGCACGCGCATGGCGGCAGCGTCGGAGATCGGCGCGTCGTCGAACGGCTGGAGCTCTCCGGCGAGCACGGAGCGCTCCAGGTCGGAGAGTCCCTCCGCGACCCGCGCGGCGATCGATCCCGCCGACCCCGCATCGCCCGCGAGCGCCTCGCCGAGCGCCGCCGCGGCCTCGGCGCGTCCGGGGACGCCCGCCGGCCAGGCGGGCGGGGGCGCGGGCGGCAAAGGCGCTGCCCGAGGCGCGCTCGCCGGCTGCGTCCGCACGGCCGCCGGCGCGC
>DASSQM010000566.1:0-2094 GCA_035702465.1 Anaeromyxobacter sp.
GGGCTTCTACCTCGCCGGCGCAGATCCGCTCGAGACGGAGGGGCGCCGGGCGCTCGCCGTTCGGCAGCTCGCGCAGGACGCCGCGAGGGACGTCCTGCGGGCGTTCGAGAATTGAACCGGTGCCGCCGGAGCGGCGGCTACGCCTTCGCCGCGGCCGCTGGGGTCGCGCCGACGTGGGCGACGGCCTTGGCGAGGCGCGAGATCCGCCGGGATGCCGCGTTCTTGGGGAGGACGCCCTTCGAGCTCGCCTTGCCGAGCGCGCGCTCCGCAGCGGCCAGCGCAGCCTTGGCGCCGGCGGCGTCGCCCTTCTCGAGCGCCTCGCGGACCTTCTTCACGGCGGTCTTCATGCCGGTCCGGACTTGCACGTTCCGGGCGCGCCGCTTCTGGGCCTGCCGGTTGCGCTTCTCGGCCGATACGGTGTTCGCCAAGCTGACCTCGCTCCGTCGGTTGGGAGGCCGGGCTAATTACCGCCAATGGCGAGGGGCGTCAAGGGGTTATGAGCCGCGGACGATGCCGGGCGAACGACGGCCGTCCGCAGTCGGCGATCAGGCCTCCGCAACCGATCCCCGCAGCGAAGCCTCTGCGCCTCGCGCTGAAGGCCGAAGCCTGGAGGCTGAAGACCGCCATCCCTGCCGGGGCGACCCTTGAGCCGCGCGTGCCAGCCGAGCACCCGCGCACGCGGCCCTAGAGCCGCGCGGGCGCGCGCGGCAGGTGCTCGCGCGGAACTTGCGAATCAAGCGTTCCCTGACGCCCCGCCCGGCGCGGGCGCGCGCGGAGCGGGCCGGAAAAGCGGCGGCGGACTTGGAGTTATCCACCTTTGCATCTCGGCGGACGGGCTTGAACGGGGAGTTGACTCCGACGTGTGGATCTTCGAGGGGATCGTGACACTCAACCATCTGATCTCACGCTCGAAAACCAGTGCGGCAGATCGCGGCAGGGCGTGTCCCCACCGTGAAAACGAAGTGCCGGATGGGGGTGCCCACAGACTTATCCACGGTCTTTCCCCAACGCGTGTGGAGATGTAGGAGGACATGCCGCGTCGTCGGTTTTCGCTTGACGCTCCAGCGATTTCGCCTCGTCCCAGAGTTCGTCCATCTCCGTCAGCGTGGCGCCGCCGTGCGGGACGCCGCGCCGCTCCAGCTCGCGCTCGACGTGGCGGAAGCGGGACTCGAACCGCGCGATGGTTCCCCGGAGCGCCTCCTCCGGAGGGACGTTCAGCTTCCGCGAGAGGTTCGCCGCCGCGAACAGAAGATCGCCGAGCTCGTGCTCGATCGCGTCGCGGTCCCCGGACGCGATGGCGCGGTCGAGCTCGCCGAGCTCCTCGGCGAGCTTCTCGCGCGCCCCCGCGGCGTCCGGCCAGTCGAACCCGACGCGGCTCGCCTTCTCGGTGAGCCTGTCGGCGCGCGCGAGCGCCGGCATCTCGCGGGGAACGCCCTCGAGGACGCTGTCGCCGCCGCCCTTCGCCTTCTTCTCCTCGCGCTTCAGAGCCGCCCACTGCCGGAGCACGCCCTCCGCGTCCTTCACGTCCGAGGTGCCGAAGACGTGCGGGTGGCGCGAGACGAGCTTGTTCGAGATCGCCTCCGCCACGTCCGCGAAGTCGAACTGCCCCTGCTCCTTCGTGAGCTGCGCCTGGAACACGATCTGGAGGAGGAGGTCGCCGAGCTCCTCACAGTGGGCGCGCGCGTCGCCTGCGTCGATCGCCTCGAGCACCTCGTACGTCTCCTCGAGGACGTAGGGGCGGAGCGTCTTCAGCGTCTGCTCGCGATCCCAGGGGCAGCCGCCGGGTCCGCGGAGCTTCTCCATGATCGAGAGGAGGCGCTCGATGGCCTCCTGCGGGCGGGACATGCGGCCTTGTTTAGCCGAATCGGGCCCGTGCTAGCATCGGGATCTCGCGTGCGCCGACCGAGATCCCTCCCCTTCCTGGCGCTGCTCGCCGCCCTCGCCCCTGCCGCCGGCCTCGCCCAGGTGGCCGCGCCGCGGCTCGTGGAGGAGGGCGACGCTGCGGCCGAGGAGGAGAGCGCCGCCGCGCGCCGGTCCGAGCCCCCGGCGCGCGCCGAGCTGCCCGCTGCCGCCCCTTCGGGTTCGGGGCAGGCG
>DASSQM010000567.1:0-8240 GCA_035702465.1 Anaeromyxobacter sp.
TCGAGTTCCTGCAGATGAAGGCGCAGTTCGGGGACCTCTCGTGACCGGTCCGCGGGTGGCGCGATGAGGTTCCGCGTCCTGGGATGCTCGGGCGGCGAGCTGCCCCGCCACCGCACCACCTGCTTCCTCGTCGACGGCAAGCTCGCCATCGACGCGGGCGCGCTCACCGCGAGCCTCCCGCTCGACGAGCTCCTCGCGCTCGACGACATCGTCCTCCCCCACTCGCACTTCGACCACGTGAAGGACGTGCCGTTGCTCGCGGACCTCCTCGTCGGCCGCCGCAGGAGGCCCGTGCGCGTCCACGCGTCGACGGCGTGCGCCCGCACGCTGCGCGAGAGCGTCTTCAACGGCGAGCTCTGGCCGGACTTCACGCGCATCCCGAACGGCCGCGCGCCCGTCATCGACATCCGCCCGTTCGACCCCGCCCGGCCGTTCCGCGCGGGCCGCTACACGGTGGCGCCCGTCCCCGTGGACCACCCCGTCGAGTCCGTCGGGTTCGTCCTGTCCGACGGGCGCACCACGATCGCGATCTCCGGCGACACCGGACCGACCTCGCGGTTCTGGAAGAAGGTGAACGCCGAGCGGCGCCTCAAGGCGCTCCTCGTCGAGCTCAGCTTCCCGAACGACCTGCAGGCGCTCGCCGACCTGTCCGGCCACCTCACGCCGCGGACGCTCGCGGGCGAGCTCGCGAAGCTCGAGCGGAACGGGTTCCCCATCCTCCTGTACCACCTCAAGCCGGCGCACCTGCCGGAGCTCCGCCGCGAGCTCTCCCGCCTCGCGCTCCCGAACGTGCGGGTTCTCGCGCGCGGCGACGAGTTCACGTTCTAGAAAGAAGGCCATGGCCTGGTTCTCGAAGCAGAAGAAGATGAAGACGAAGGAGTCCACGCCGGCTACGCCGCCCCCGGAGGCGAAGAAGGGCGAGGGCATCTGGTACAAGTGCGACTCCTGCGAGAACGTCGTCGCCCGCGCCGAGTGGGAGAAGAACTGGAACGTCTGCCCGTCGTGCGGACAGCACGACCTGCTGCCGCTCCGCCGGCGCCTCGAGCTCGTGCTCGATCCGGGCACGTTCCAGGAGCTCGACGCGGAGCTCACCCCGCAGGACCCGCTCGGCTTCGTGGACTCGAAGAAGTACCGCGACCGCCTGCGCTCGACGTACAAGGCGACGGGCCTGCGCGACGCGTTCGTCGACGGCGTGGGCGCCATCGAGGGGAAGCCGGTCTCGATCGGCTGCTTCGCCTTCGACTTCATGGGCGGATCGATGGGGTCCGTCGTCGGCGAGAAGGTCGCGCGCGTGTTCGACCGCGCCTACGAGCGGCGCATCCCCGCCGTCGTCTTCAGCTCCACCGGCGGCGCGCGCATGCAGGAGGGGATCTTCTCGCTCATGCAGATGGCGAAGACCTCCGCGGCGCTCCACCGCTTCCGCTCGGTGCGCAAGCCGTACGTCTCGGTGATGCTCCACCCGACCACGGGCGGCGTGGCGGCGAGCTTCGCGTGGCTCGGCGACGTCGTCATCGCCGAGCCGAAGGCGCTCATCGGCTTCGCGGGCCCGCGCGTCATCGAGCAGACCATCCGGGAGAAGCTCCCGCCCGGCTTCCAGCGGAGCGAGTTCCTCGTCGAGCACGGCATGGTGGACGCCATCGTGCACCGGCACGAGATCCGCCAGCGGCTCGCGCAGGTGCTGGGGCTGCTCGGCTGATTGACCGATCCGTCCCGCTATCTCGCCGGGCTCCAGCCGCTCGCGATGCGGTTCGGCCTCGAGCGCGTGGAGCGCGCGCTCGACGCGCTCGGCCACCCCGAGCGCGGCTACGCCGTGCTCCACGTCGCAGGGACGAACGGGAAGGGTTCGGCCTGCGCGATGGCCGCCGCCGCGCTCTCGGCCGCGGGGCACCGCGTGGGGCTCTACACCTCGCCCCACCTGGTCTCGTTCTCGGAGCGCATCCAGGTGGACGGCGCCCCGATCGACGACGCGTCCCTCGCGGGCGTCATCGACGACGTCCGGCGTGCGTGCCCCTGGCACGAGGCGGGCGGGGAGGCGGACCGCCTCACCTACTTCGAGTTCGCGACGCTCGCGGGGCTCCTCCACTTCGCGCGGCGGGACGTCGACGTCGCCGTCGTCGAGGTCGGGCTCGGCGGCCGCTTCGACGCGACGAACGTGGTCGTCCCGCGCGTCACCGCGATCGCGCGGATCGGGCTCGACCACACGCAGCTCCTCGGCGATACGGTCGAGCAGATCGCGTTCGAGAAGGGGGGGATCTTCAAGCCGGGCGTACCGGCGGTGGCGCACGCGCACCAGCCGCCGGGCGCGCTCGAGACGCTCCGGGCGGAGGCGCTGCGGAAGGGCGCGCCGTTCTCGGTCGCGCCCGCGTCGTACGAGGGCCCGGTCGCGCTCGCGGGGCCGCACCAGCGCGGGAACGCGGCGCTCGCCGCGGCGGCGCTCCGCGCCCTCGCGCGGGCGGGCGTCGCGGTCTCCGACGAGGCGATCGCGCGCGGCATCGCCACCGCGCGCTGGCCGGGGCGGCTCGAGGAGCTCGGCGGCGTCCTCCTCGACGGCGCGCACAACCCCGACGGCGCCGCCGCGCTCGCGACCGCGCTCCGCGCGCTTCACCCGGGGCGCCCCGTCGAGCTCGTGTTCGGCGTCCTCTCGGACAAGGACCACGCCGGCATGATCGCCGCGCTCGCGGGGGCGGTGCGCTCGTTCCACACCGTGGCGCCGGCGACGCCCAGGGCGCGGGCCGCGGAGGAGGTGCGCGCGCTCGCGGCGGCGCGCGGGGCGGCCGCGGACGTCCACGGCTCGCTCGCGGAGGCGCTCGCGTGCGCGCGCCGCGCCGCCGCCGACGGTGCGCTCGTGTGCGTCGCGGGCTCGCTCTACCTCGTCGGCGAGGCGCGCTCGCTCCTCGTCGGAGCCTGACCCGACGGCGAGGCTCCCGCGCCGCCGGCGGACGACCAACGCTCCGCGTGAAGGTAGGTGGATATCGCCCCGCAAGGGCTCGGCTTTTTTTGGGGCCATCGACCCGCGTGCTATCCTCGCCACCGATCTCCACACCTCGCCGGAGCTTCCGATGCGCCCTCGCCACGTCCTCGCGCTCGCCCTCGCCGCCGCTGCCGGCGCGCGCGCCCAGGCCGCCGATCTGAACGTCATCTCGGCGGTGGAGGTGAAGGACCAGGGCGCCCTGGTGGTGCTCGAGGTGAAGGGCTCGAAGCCGCCGAACTTCACGACGTTCTCGATGGCGGACCCGCCGCGCTTCGTCATCGACCTCTCCGAGGCGAAGTTCCAGAACGTGCCCGAGGACATGCCGGTCAACGACGGCACGATCCTCATCGTGAAGAACCTCTCCTACGGCTCCGACGCCACGTCGATCGCGCGCGTCATGGTGGCGTTCCAGGCGGACGTGGAGCCCCCCGACGTCCAGGCCGCGGGCAACACGCTCGTCGTGAAGGTGACGAAGCCGGCCGGCGCCGCCGTGGCGCAGGCGCCCGCCCCGGCCGCCAAGGCGCGCGAGGCCGAGGCGCAGGCGAAGGCCGAGGCCGAGCGGAGGGCCGAGGCCGAGGTGCAGGCGAAGATCGAGGCGGAGCGGAAGGCGCAGGCCGAGGCCGCCGCCCAGGCGGAGGCCGCCGCGCAGGCGCAGGCGCTCGCCGCCGCGCAGGCCCAGGCGAGCGCCGACGCCGCCGCGAAGCTCGCGCAGGAGCCCGCCGCCGGCAAGGCGCAGGAGGACGAGGCGCAGCGCAAGGCCGCGGCCGAGGCAGAGGCGAAGGCCAAGGCGGAGGTCGAGGCGGAGCTGCGCGCGGAGGCCGACCGCAAGGCGCGCGAGGCCGAGGCGCAGGCGAAGGCCGATGCGGACCGCAAGGCGCAGGAGGAGGCCGCCGCCGAGGCGGCCCGCCGCGAGGCCGAGGCGGCCCGCCGCGAGGCCGAGGCGACCGCGCGCGCCGAGGCGGAGCGGAAGGCGCAGGACGAGCAGCGCGCCGCCGCGGCCGCGGCCGAGAAGAAGGTGGCGGACGAGGCGCGCGAGCAGGCCGAGGCGCAGGCCAGGGCGGACGCCGACAGGAAGGCGCAGGACGAGGCGGTCGCCGCCGCGAAGGCGGAGGCCGAGCGGAAGCAGGCCGAGGCGCAGCAGGCGCGCGACGCCGAGAAGGCGGCGAAGGAGCAGGCGCGGCTCGCCCGCGAGGAGGAGAAGCGGACGAAGGCCGAGGAGGCCAAGGCGGCGAAGGAGGCCGAGAAGCAGCGCCGCGACGAGGAGCGGCTCGCGAAGGTGCTGGCGCGCGAGGAGGCGAAGCGCGCGAAGGAGGCCGAGGCGCGGCTCGCGGCGTCGGCGCCGGCCGCGCAGCTCCGCGAGGTCGGGTTTCGCCAGATGCCGGGCGTCTCGCGGGTGTTCGTCCGGACCTCGGCCGTGCCCCAGTTCACCATCCAGGACCTCGGCAACGACACGGTCCGCGTGGAGCTCCAGAACACCGCGGTGAAGCGGCGCAACGACACGCGCTTCCTCGACACGTCGTTCTTCCCGTCGGCGGTGGCGATGATCACGCCGTCGACGCGCGGGTCGACGTACGTCGTGGACATCAAGCTCAAGCAGAAGGTGCCGTACCAGCAGAAGATCGAGGGCGACATGCTCGCCATCGACTTCGAGCGGCCGGGTTCGGCGGCGGCGGCGGCGCCGGCGCCGGGGGTCGAGCCGGCCGCCGCTTCCGCGCCGGCGGAGCCGGCCGTGCCGGAGAAGTTGCCGGCCGCGGACGCAGCGCAGACGCAGCGGTAGGCGCCGCTCCCGGATGAATTGCGGACCGCCGGGGCCGGGCCTTCGGCCCGGCGCGGCGGCTGCAATCCGCCGGACTCCGCGCGCGACACGTCGTAGAATCCGCGTCCCTTGACGACGCGCCTCGCCGCCATCGCCGCCGCCGCCCTGCTGGCGCCGATGGCCGCGGCCGCCGCGCCGCCGCCACCGGCGAGCGCGTCGCCGCCGGGCGCCGAGGTCCACCTCGAGGGCGACGTCACCTACGAGCCGGGCACCGGCCGCGTCCTCATCGAGAACGGCGCGGTGCTGCGGCGCGGCGCGGTCACCGTCCGCGCACGGTCCGCGACGTACGACCCTGCGACCGGCGAGGTCCGCGCCGTGGGCGGCGTGCTCCTCACGGATCCGCTCCGCGCCATCCGCGCCGACTCGATCCGCGCGGTGCTCGGGGGCGAGTGGCAGGCGGAGGGGGTCGTCGCGTTCGTCAAGGACGTGCCCGTCGACCTCGGCGGCGCGGACACCATCGAGGCGGCGCGCGCGGCCGGAAGGAACCGCCTCTCCTTCTCGGGCGCGCGCCTCGAGGGCGATCCCGAGCGCCGCTTCCGCCTGGACGACGCGCGGCTCACGCTCTGCGACTGCCCCGGAGGCTGCGCGCCGTCGTGGGAGGTGACGTCGCGGAAGGCGGACGTGGTCCCCGGCAAGCGCGCGATCCTCACGTGGCCCGTGCTTCGCGTCACGCCGCGTTTCCTGTTCGTGAACCGACCGGTCCCCGTGCTGGCGCTGCCCTGGCTGTACCTCCCGCTCGGCGAGCGCCAGACGGGCTTGCTCCTGCCGGCGTTCCGTCAGAACAAGCTCGAGGGGTTCGTGCTGGCGGAGCCCCTCTACGTCACGCTCGGGCGGAGCGCGGACGCGACGCTCACGGCCGAGTACGCGTTCGGCGGGAGCGCCATCCGCGGTCCCGGCGCGTCGCTCGAGCTGCGCTGGGCGCCCGCCGTGGGCGCCGAGGGAAGCCTCCGGCTCACGTGGCTGCGCGACGAGGAGCGCGAGGGCGGCGGCGCCGGGGGCGACCGGTTCGCGCTGGAGGGCGGCCACGCGCAGCGGATCGGCGACCGGACGTCGCTCGCCGCGCTCGTGCAGCTCGCCGGCGATCCGGTCTGGGTCCGCGATCACCACACGGACGCCTATCAGTGGACGCCCTATCGCCGCTCGGCGGCGCTCCTCTCGAGCAGGTGGGACGCCCTCGCGCTCCAGGCGGACGCGGGCTGGCTCCAGCCGCTCCGGCCGAACGGGATCGACCCGGCCCGGCCCTGGCGCTCGCTCGGCGCGGACGACCGCGTGTCGAACCGCTGGCCCGGTCTCGCCGCGCTCGTGCTCCCCAGCGGCGTGGGACCGTTCGAGCTGTCGGGGCGGATCGGCGCGGTCCGGTACGCCCCCGCGGCGGGCAGCTTCGACGCGGACGGACGGCCGGCGGCGACGCGCGCCGACGCACGCGCCGAGGTGTCGGCGCCGCTCCTGCTCGGCGGCGCGCTCTCGGTCGAGCCGTATCTCCGGGGGGCCGCCGCCGGGTACTCCTTCGAGGCGAGCCGCTCGGCGCTCGCGAGCGCGTCCGCGGTCGGGGGCGTCGCCGTCGCCACCGAGCTCTCGCGCCGGTTCGGCGAGCTCCGGCACGCCATCGCGCCGCGCCTCGAGCTCCGCGCCGGCACCGCGCCGTCCCGCGATGGACTGCCCTGGCTCGCGTGGGACGCGCTCGATCGGACGGGGACCGGCCTCCTCTCCTCCGGCCCGCCCGGCGCGTGGGAGCAGCTCCGGGCCTCGATCGCGACGCGCCTGTCGCGCGGCGCCGCGGATCTCGTCCGGGTGGAGGCGGGCCAGGACCTCGACGTGCGCCGCGGGCGCTTCGCCGAGACGTTCGTCTCCGCTGCCGGCGGCGCCGGTGGGATCTCGGCCGATGCCTCGGCGCGGTTCCTCGCGATCGACGGGCGCGCGGAGCCGGTCCCACCGCCGGTCGTTCCGCTCGCGGCGTCGCGCGTGCTGGATCGCTTCACCGAGCTGCACGCCAACGTCTCCGCCACGGATCGTCGCGGAGACTCGCTGCGCGCGGGGCTGTACTCGATCGGCCAGGGCGGATCCGGCGTCCTCGTGGCGGGGCTCGACCCGCTGTTCGACCTTCGACCCGCGCCGTTCGACGCGACCGCCGGAGTGGGCGCTGGGGCGCGCGGGGTGCTGGGTCCGGCGACGTTCGGATACGACGTCGATCTCGCCGCGCGGGACCTCGTCCAGGGTTGCCGCGACGGGACCACGCGCCGCCTCTCGACCCTGACCCCGAGCCAGCACCGGGCGACGTTCGTCTGGAACTCCCCGTGCCGCTGCTTCCGCGTCGTCGCGACCGCGAACCTGAACGCGTGCGGGGAGTACGGGTACGACGTGTCGATCGACATCGCCCAGCTCGCGTCCGCGCGGCGAGGCCTCTGACCAGCGCTCGGCGCCGCACCGACCCGTGCGGGGCCATCGCCGCCCCGCGGCATGGAAACGGTTGCCCTCCGTGAACGCCGATTGGAGAATCACGCCGGATGGGACGCACCCGGACATCGCGCGCGACCCCCGCTGCGGCGCCGGAGAACGAGCCCGAGAAGCGACGCGCCATCCTCCACGCCGCGGTCCGCGTCTTCGCCGACAAGGGCTACCACGGCTGCCGGATCGCGGACGTGGCCCGCGCCGCCGGCGTGGCGTACGGGCTCGTCTACCACTACTTCCGCAACAAGGACGAGCTCCTCGAGAGCGTCTTCGCGGAGCAGTGGGGCATCCTGATCGGCGCGCTCCAGGCGATCGACGAGGGGCCGGGGACGGCGTCCGAGAAGATCGCCGCCGTGTTCGGCTTCGTCTTCGACGTCTACAAGACCGCGCCCGCGGCCGTGCGCGTGCTCATCCTCGAGGTGACCCGCACGCCGCACACGTTCCGGGTCGGCTCCACGCGGGAGACGTTCGAGCTGGCGGTGCAGACGGTGGCGGACATCATCCGCGAGGGGCAGCGGACCGGAGAGCTCCGCACCGACCTCGACCCCGTCGTGGCTGCGGCCGGCGTGCTCGGCGCGCTCGAGCTCTCCGTGTCGGGCATGGTCGTGGGGCTCGTGCCGGCCGGCGACGAGCAGCAGATCGACGGCGCGAAGCGCGTCGCCTCCGATCTGGTCCTGCGCGGGCTGCGATCCGGCGGATGATCGACCCGCTCGAGAACCGAAGGGAGAGTGCCATGGCAGCGCGCGTTCTCGTCTCCGACGACCTCTCGACCGAGGCGGTCCGCATCCTGAAGGACGCGGGGCTCGAGGTGGACGTGAAGGTCGGGCTCAAGCCCGACGCGCTCGAGGAGATCGTCGGCGGGTACGACGCCCTCGCGGTGCGGAGCGCGACGAAGGTCAACGCGAAGCTGCTCGAGAAGGCGGTGCGCCTCAAGGTGGTGGGCCGCGCCGGCGGGATGGCGGCGAGCGGCGGCCGGCGCATCACGCGGCGGGGCTGCTGCAGATC
>DASSQM010000568.1:0-6992 GCA_035702465.1 Anaeromyxobacter sp.
GATTCCCGTCGCCGGCGCCGCGCCGGCCTCGTCCCGGAGGCGACGCCATCCCGACCGCGAAGAAGAGGAAGGCCGCCCCCCGCCGCTGGCGCGGCCAGCGCGCCGCCTCCGCTTCCGGCCCGAACGAGCGGCGCCGCGGGCCGCCGACGCCGGAAACGCAGCCGCTCGGGGTCGGCGTGGCGGACGCGTTCGCCATCCAGCGGCTCACCGGCCGCAGGCGCCGCCCGAAGAAGCCGGTGCGCGAGCTCGGCTGGGCCGCGTTCGGCGAGGTCGCCCGCAGCCTGTCCGCAGAGATCGCCCGCAAGTTCCGGCCGTCCGTGGTGATCGGCGTCGCGAAGGGCGGCGTGTTCGCGGGGAGCGCCATCGCCACGGCGGTCGGCGCGGAGTTCTACCCCGTGCGGATCGAGAAGCGGCGGCGCGACAGCGCGCCGCTGACGGAGGCGATGACGACCCTCCCGTCGCTCACCGGCAAGCGCGTCCTCGTGGTCGACGACGTGGCCCGGACCGGCGCGACCCTGGCGAGGGCGCGCGCGCTCGCGAAGAAGGCGGGGGCGAAGGAGGTCCGCACCGCGGTGCTCGTCACGCGACCGCATGGCGCCCGCCCCGACTTCGCCGCGATGGAGACGGACCAGCTCGTGCTGTTCGCGTGGGACTACCAGCTCGACGGGGCGGGCGGCGGCGGGGATCCCGGCGAAGTGGGCGTGTAGCCAGGCATCAGCCCACAGGCTACAGACTACAGCTCGGGCTGCCGGTCGGCCCCGGCTGAAGGCTGACGACCGAAGGCTGAAGGCTGCGCCGTGGGGCGCGTCGAGCCGCCAAATGAAGCGCATCGTCATCGGCACCGCGGGGCACATCGATCACGGGAAGACCTCGCTCGTCCGCGCGCTCACGGGCATCGACACCGACCGGCTCCGCGAGGAGAAGCGGCGGGGCATCACCATCGAGCTCGGGTTCGCGCACCTCGCGCTGCCGGGCGGCATCGTGGCGGGCGTCGTCGACGTGCCCGGGCACGAGCGGTTCGTGCGCGCCATGGCGGCGGGCGCCGGGGGCATCGACGTGGTCGTCCTCGTCATCGCCGCGGACGAGGGCGTCATGCCCCAGACCCGCGAGCACCTCGACATCTGCCGCCTGCTCGGCGTCCCGCGCGGCATCGTGGCCGTGACGAAGGCGGACCTGCTCCCCTCGCTCGGCGCGGAGTGGCTCCCGCTCCTCGAGCAGGACGTGCGCGCCGCGGTGAAGGGTACCTTCCTCGAGGGCGCCGCCGTCGTCCCGGTGTCGTCGGCCACGCGCGATGGGCTCGACGCGCTCGTCGCCGAGCTCGGGCGGCTCGCGGGCGAGGTCCCCGAGCGGCCTGCGGACGGCCCGCCCTTCCTGCCGATCGACCGCGCGTTCTCGATGAAGGGCTTCGGCACCGTGGTGACGGGGACGCTCCTCTCCGGGCAGATCGCGGAGGGCGACGAGGTGGCGCTCCTGCCGACCGCGCACGGGCTCGGCGCGCTCCGCGTGCGCTCGGTGCAGGTGCACGGCGCCCACGTCCCGCGGGGGTTCGCCGGGCAGCGCACCGCGGTGAACCTGCCCGGCGTGGAGCCGTCCGCCGTGCGGCGCGGGCAGGCGCTGGTCGGCCTCGGCGGCGTGCCGGCGTCCTCCGTGCTCGACGCGGAGGTGACGCTCCTCCCCGAGGTGCCGCGGGGGCTCCGCCACCGGGCGAAGCTCCTCCTCCACGTCGGCACGGCGCAGGTCCCCGCGACGCTCGCGCTCCTCGATCGCGGCGAGCTCGCGCCGGGAGCCACCGCGCTCGCGCAGCTCCGCCTGGGCACCCCCGCGGCGGCGCTCCCCGGGCAGCGCTTCATCCTGCGCGGGTTCGCGGCGCTCGAGGGCCGCGGCAAGACGGTGGGCGGCGGCCGGGTGCTCGCCGTCGCGGCGCCGAAGCGTCGCCGCGGCCGGCCCGACGTGCTGCGGCAGCTCGAGGTGCTCGCCGGCGGCGACGGCGACGCGCGCGTCGCGGCGGTCCTGGAGATGGCGGGGCCCGCCGGGCTCGACGCGGCCGCCCTCGTCGGGCGCACCGCGCTTTCGCCCAAGGCGGTCTCCGCCGCGCTCGAGCGGCTCGGCGCGCGCGGCGGCGCCGTCCTGTTCGACCGCGAGCGGCGCGCCTGGGCCGCGGGCACCGTGGCCGCGGACCTGTCGGCGCGGCTCGCCGCGGCGATCGACGCGTTCCACGCCGCGAAGCCGCTCGCGGCGGGGATCGGCCGCGAGGAGCTGCGCGGGCGCCTCCCTCCGCCGACGGACCCTCGCCTCTTCCAGCGGCTGCTCGCGGCGCTCGAGGAGAAGGGCGAGCTCGTGCTGGAGGGCGATCACGTGCGGCGGCGTGGCCACGCCGCGGCCGCGGCGGGCGCCGCGGGCGGCGCCCTGAAGGAGAAGGTCGCCGCCGTCCTCGCGAAGGGCGGGCTCACGCCGCCCTGGATCGCGGAGCTGCCCGCCGCGGTCGGCGCGACCGTGGCGGACGTGCAGGCCGTCCTGAAGCTGCTCGCGTCCGAGGGGCGCGCGGTGCGCGTCTCGTCGGAGCTGTGGTTCGACGGCGCCGCGCTCGCGGGGCTGCGCGACCGGCTCGTCGCCTTCCTGCGCGAGCGGAAGGCCATCACCACCCAGGAGTTCAAGGACCTCGTGGGCGCCACCCGCAAGCACGTCATCCCGCTCGCGGAGCACTTCGATCGCGAGAGGCTCACGCTCCGCGTCGGCGAGAAGCGCGTCCTGCGCGGCGAGGGCAGGGCATGAAGCCGACGGACGTCGCGGGCACCGTGACCGTCCGCAACGGGCTCGTGGTGTACGCCAGCGAGGGCGTGGCGTGGCTCGCCGGCGAGCAGCCCGACCGGATGCTCGGCCGCCCGTTCTCCGACTTCATCGTCGAGGAGGAGCGAGCGATCGTCGCCGACCGCTACGCACGGCGCCGGCGCGGCGAGCCCGTGCCGCAGCGGTACGAGATCACCCTCGCGCTCCCGGACGGCGAGCGCCGGCGCGTCGAGATCCACGTGGACGTCGACGGAGAGGACTTCCACGTGCACGTCCGCGACGTCGCGCTCCGCGCGGCCCACCGGCTGCGCCTCGAGGCCGTGGCGTCGCTCGGGGCGACGCTCCAGCGCGAGCTCAGCGAGGACGCCATCTTCTCGCGACTGCGCGACGGGCTCGGCGCCCTCGGCCTCTCGTCCGCGCTCCTGCGGGGCGAGGCGGTCGGGGTGCGCGTGGTGTGGGCGGCGTTCCCCCCCGCGCTGGCGGAGCGCTTTCTCGCGAGGACGGGCGCGGGCCTCGCCGGCTACGTCGGCCGCTGGAACGAGTTCGCGCGGCGGGTCTGCGCGGAGGGCTCGGCGTTCACGGAGGACTGGGGCGTCGCCGCCTCGCAGTTCGTGCCCGAGGCGCTCGCCGCCGAGGCCCGCGCCGCCGTCGGGCAGGCGGGGCTCTCCGCCGCGGTGGGCGTCCGGGTCGGCGAGCGAGAGGACGCGGATCAGTACCTCGTCGTCGCCGGCGAGTGGCTCGCGCAGGAGGATGCGCCGGCGCTGCGGCTCCTCGCCGCCCAGCTGGCCGCGGCGCTCGCCGCCGCGCGCACCATCGCCGACCTGTCGCGGCGGAACGAGGACCTCGCCGCGCTGAACCGCGTCGCCGAGCTCGCCGGCGCCGCGCCGGACCTCGCGACGCTCCTCGCCGGCACCTCCGAGGTGCTCCGCGGCGCCGCCGGGTGCGCGGGGACCGCGCTCCTCGTCGCCGACGAGCGCTCGGCCGAGCTCGTGCGCGCCTACGCCGACGGCACCTCGCCCGACGCGGTCGTCCCGTTCGAGCGCATCCCGCTCGCATCGCCGCTCGGCGTGGTGATGGCGGGGCCGACGGCCGGGGTGGTGGACGCGGCGGTGGTGCCCGATCCCGCCATCCAGGCGCTCGGGTTCCGCTCGGTGGCGCGCATCCCGCTCATCGTGCGCTCGAGGACGGTCGGCGTCCTCGCCCTCGGCTTCCAGACGCCCGCCGCGGAGGTCGGGGCGCGCATCGGCCTCCTCTCCGCGATCGGCGCGCACGTCGCGGCCGCCGTCGAGTCGCACGGCCTCCTCTCGGACCTGCGCCGCCGCGTGGGCGAGCTGACCCTGCTGAACGACGTCGCGCTGGCGACCGCGCAGCACGGCCCGGTGGATCTGCTCGGCGCCGCCGTGCGGCGCGTGTGCGAGACCGTCGGCGCGCAGGTGGGCGCCGCGTACGTGCGCGAGGGGGACCGGCTCGCCCTCGTCGCGCAGGAGGGCATGGACGCGGACTGCGCGCGCGCGGTGTCGGTGCTCCAGGTCGGCGAGGGCGCTCCGGGAGCGGCGGTGCAGCGCCGCGGCCCCGTGGAAGCCGGCGCCGCGGACGCGTACGCCGGACGCTGCGCGAGCGGTGGGCAGGCGGCCGGCGTGAACGCCGTCGTCGCGGTGCCGCTCCTCGCCAAGGACCAGGCGGTCGGCGCCCTCGTGCTCGGGCGAGGCGATCCGCGCGGCTTCTCGCCGGGAGAGCGCCACCTCCTGTCCGCCATCGGCGTGCAGCTCGGCCTCGCCGTCGACGCGGCGCGGCTCTTCGCGGACGTCAAGCGGCGCGCGTCGGACCTCGAGTCGGTGAACGCGCTCGCCCTCCGCGTGTTCGAGATCGCGCCCGGGGACCTGCGGGCCCTCCTCGACGCCGGCTGCAGGGAGATCGCGCGCGCCCTCTCGTGCCGCGGCGCGGCGGTGTTCCTGTCCGACGGGACGGGCCGGCTGCACGGCGCAGCCGCGTACGGCCCTCCCCTGGACGTGACGAAGCTCGTGCTCGACCTCGATCGCGACTGGCTCGCGCGCGAGGCCATGCACCGGCGGGCGCCCGCGTGGGTGGAGGACGTGACGCGCGACCCGCGCAGCGCGTTCCACGGCCGGCCCGGGATGCCGCCGCTCGCCATGCTCGCCGTGCCGCTCGGCTCGCGCGCCGCCACGCCCGGCGTGCTGTTCGTGGCGGACGACGCGGGGCGCTCGTTCAGCGAGGCCGAGATCGCGCTCGCGACGGCGCTCGCCGGCGGGCTCGGCATGGGGCTCGAGAACGCGCGGCTGTACGCCGACGCCCGCAGGCGGGTGGAGGAGCTGTCGCTCCTCAACGACATGGGCCGCACCGTGGCGGCGTCGCTCGACCTCGATCACGTGCTGCGCGAGGGCGCGGACGCGGCGCGCATGCTCCTCGACGCGAGCCGGGCGTTCGTCCTCCTCTACGACCCGCTCCGCTCCGAGCTGCGCGTGGCGGGCGGAGCGGGCTTCGCGAGCCGCGAGCTCGACGGGCTCGCCGCCTCGGGGGAGGGCGGCACCGTGGCGGCGCGCGTCGTCCGGGAGCGCCGCCCCATCGTGATCGACGACGCGCTCCACGACCCGTCGATCCACGAGGCGTATCGGCGGAAGCTCGCCCCGCGCTCGCTCGTCGCGGCCCCCGTGCTCCTGCGGGGCGAGCCGCTCGGCGTGCTCATCGTGGACGAGCATCGCGCGGACCGGGCGTTCACGCCGTCCGACGTGGAGCGTGTGACGGCGGTGGCGAACCAGCTCGCGGTCGCCATCGAGAACGCGCGGCTGTACGCGGAGGCCCGCCGCCGCGCCGAGGAGCTCGGGCTGCTCCACGAGGTGGGCCGCTCGCTCGTGGAGACGCTCGACATCCAGCGGCTCCTCGACCGCGGCGTCCGGAACCTCGCGCGCATCGTCGACGCGCCAGCCGCGTCGCTCCTGCTCGCCACGCGCGACGAGCGATCGCTCGAGATCCGCGCGGTCACCGGCGTGCACGGCGTCGAGGTCGGGCGCCTCCTCCCGATGGACGGCGAGAGCAGCCTCGCGGCGCGCGTGGTCCACGGGCGCGAGCCGATCGTGATCGAGGACGCCCTCGCCGACCCACGCGTGAACGCGGAGCTGCGCGGGCGGACCGGGTCCCGCGGGTACCTGGCGTTGCCGCTCATCGTCCGGGAGCGGGTGATCGGCGCGGTGATCATCATGGAGCCGCGCGGGGCGCGCTTCTTCACGCCCGCAGAGGTCGAGCGCGCCGCCGCGATCGCGAACCAGCTCGCCGTCGCGGTGGAGAACGCCCGCCTCTACGAGGACCTCCGCACGAGCTACGCCGAGCTGGAGCGCGCGCAGCACCGGCTCGTCCAGCGCGAGCGGCTCGCCGCGCTCGGCGAGCTCTCGGCGGTCGTGGCGCACGAGGTGCGCAACCCCCTCGGCGTCATCTTCAACTCGCTCGGCTCGCTCCGGCGCCTCGTGCGGCCCACCGGCGACGCGAAGCTCCTCCTCGACATCGTGGGCGAGGAGGCCGACCGGCTGAATCGCATCGTCGGCGACCTCCTCGACTTCGCGCGCCCGAGCACGCCGCAGCTCCAGCCGGAGCGCATCGACGCCGTGGCGGACGAGGCGGTCGGCGCGGCGCTCGCCCAGAAGCCCGCCGCGATCGAGGTGGTGCGCGAGCTCGACCCCGGGCTTCCCCCCGTGCCCGTGGACGCGCGGCTCGTCCGCCAGGCCGTCCTCAACGTGGCGGTGAACGCGGTGCAGGCGATGCCGCGCGGGGGGCGCCTCACGCTGCGCACCCGACGCGCGGGCGAGGCCGTGGTCGTCGAGATCCAGGACACCGGCGCAGGCATCCCGGACGAGGTGAGCGCGCGCATCTTCGAGCCGTTCTTCACCACGAAGGCGAGCGGCACGGGCCTCGGCCTGGCGGTCGTCAAGCGCATCGTCGAGGGGCACGGCGGCGCGGTCTCCGTCCGCAACGAGCCCGGCGCCGGCGCCGTGTTCGCCCTCTCGTTCCCCATCGCCGCCGGTCGGGTTGAAAAGGACCCGGCGTTGGGCTGAGATCGCAGGGATGGGAGAGCCCGTACCGGAACCGGCGGAGGCGCCGCGACCGTCGCGCCCCGAGGCGCCGGGGGGCAAGATCCTCGTCGTCGACGACCAGAAGAACATGCGGGCCACCACGGCCATCGTGCTCCGCGAGGC
>DASSQM010000569.1:0-5267 GCA_035702465.1 Anaeromyxobacter sp.
CTGCTCGAGCAGAAGCCGCGGCACGAGGGCCTGCTCACCTCGCTCGCGAGCGGGTTCACCCAGTACGCGTACGCGTTCGTGCAGTCGGACGCGGACCAGGCGGACCTCGACGGGCGCGTCGACCAGGCGCGCGCGGCCCGCGACCGCGCGCGGAAGCTCTTCCTCCGCGCTCGCGACTACGGCCTGCGCGGCCTCGACGTGCGGCACGCCGGGATGCCCGCCCGGCTCCGCGCGCTCGCCGATCGCCCGAAGGCGCTCGGGGAGGCCAGGCGCGAGGACGTGCCCCTCCTCTACTGGACGGCGTCGGCGTGGACCCTCGCCATCGCGAACGGCAAGACCGACATGGCGCTCGTGTCGGAGCTGCCCGTCCCGGTGGCGATGATGGAGCGGGCGCTCGCGCTCGACGAGGCGTGGGACGAGGGCGCCATCCACGAGTTCTTCGTCGCGTACGACGCGACGCGCAGCGCCGCGGAGGGCGGGGGGCCGGAGCGGGCGAAGGCGCACCTCGATCGCGCGCTCGCGCTCTCGATGAACAAGAAGCTCGGCCCGCGCGTCTCGTGGGCGGAGGGCGTGCTCGTCCAGAAGCAGGACCGGGCCGAGTTCACGCGCGTCCTCGAGGAGGTGCTGCGCGCGGATCCGGGCGAGGTGTCCCGCTACCGCCTCGCCAACGTCATCGCCCAGCGCCGGGCGAAGGCGCTCCTCGCGCACGCCGACGACCTCTTCCTCGACTGATATCCAAGGAGAACTCCGTGAAGAAGCTCCTGCTCGCCGCGCTCCTCGCGGCGGTCGCCCCCGCCGCCCGGGCCGAGCCGGTCGTCATCAAGCTCGGCACTCTCGCGCCCCAGGGCTCCTCCTGGCACGAGATCCTGAAGGACCTCGCCCAGCGCTGGGACCAGGCCTCGGGCGGCCAGGTGAAGCTGCGCATCTACGCGGGCGGCGCGCAGGGCAGCGAGGGCGACATGGTCCGCAAGCTCGGCATCGGGCAGCTGCAGGCCGCCGCCATCTCCAACGTCGGCATGCACGACGTCATCCCCGAGCCGCAGGCGCTGTCGGTGCCGTTCCTGTTCGACGACGAGAACGAGGCGGACTGCGCGTTCGACAAGGTGAAGCCGCGCCTCGACGAGGCGCTCTCGAAGCGAGGCCTCGTGGCGCTGCACTGGAGCAAGGTGGGAAACATCTACCTGTTCTGCGACGAGCCGCGCCGCACGCCCGCCGAGGCGAAGACCGCGAAGGTGTGGGCCTGGGAGGGCGATCCCAAGAGCGTCGACGCGTACCGCGCCGCCGGGCTCCAGCCGGTGGTGCTCTCCGCGACGGACATGGTGCCGTCGCTCCAGACCGGCATGATCGACTGCGTGCCCACGGTGCCGCTCTACGCGCTCACCGCGCACATCTTCGACAAGGCGAACCACATGATGGACGCGACCTGGAGCTACCTCGTCGGCGCGACCATCGTGCGGAAGGACACCTGGGAGAAGATCGACCCGGCGCTCCGCCAGAAGCTCCAGGCCATCGCCATCGAGCTCGGAAAGAAGGTGGACGCCGAGGTGAAGCGGCTCAACGCCGACGCCGTCGCGGCCATGGAGAAGCAGGGGATGAAGGTCGTCCCCACCGACCCGGCGCCGTGGCGGACGGCGATGCAGAAGGTCTGGCCGATCGTGCGCGGCGGGGTCGTGCCCGCCCCGTTCTTCGACGAGGTGAAGGCGGCGCGCGACGTCTGCAAGAAGCGCTGACGCCGCGCGCACCCACCCGGCCTCAGCGGCGGCCGCGGCTCGAACGCCGCGAGCGCCGGCTCGATCCCCGATCGCCCCGAACCTCGCGGGCCGCGGCGCGTCCCGCCGCCGTCGCCGCGCGCGCGGCCTTCCGTCCCGTCCGGCGCGCCTGGCGCGCGGCCTGCGTCGACCGCACCTCGACGCGATCCACCGCGCTCCGCACGTCCTCCGCCGCCTCGCGGCCCTTCGTGCGCGCCTCGTCCACCGCCTCGCGCCCGCGCTCGGCGGCGCTCCGCAGCGTCCCCTCGGCGCGCACCGCGAGCCTGCGCGTGCCGTCGAGCGCGCCGCGGGTCGCGAGCGCGAGGATGGTGCGCAGGAGGTCCGCCCCGCTGCGGATCGCGTCGCGGCTCCGGTCGAGGATCGACGCGAGCGCGGAGGCGAGGAAGTTCGCGGGCGGCGTGTCCGGCGCGGCCGGGTGGGGCCGGGTAGGCGCCGTCCGCTTCGCGCGCGCGAGCACCTCGCCGAGATCGCGGCGCCCCTCCTCGCCGAGCGTGCGCTCGAGCGCCGGCAACAGCTCGCGCTCTTCCGCCTCGACGTGGCGCCGGACGCTCTCGGCGAGCAGCCGCACCTTCGACGGGAGCCGCGGGTGCCCCGGCGGCAGCGCGTCGATCTCGTCGAGCGTCACCTTCGCGCCGTGGTGCTCCTCGAGCGCGTCGAGGACGCGCTCGTCGCCCGCGCGCTCGCGCAGCGCCGGGTACACGAACTGCTCCTCGATCGACGCGTGCACGGACAGCTCGCGGACGAGCGAGCGGACGCACTCGCCCTGGCGCCCGACGTCGCCCGCGCGCTCCGCGCGCTCGAACTCCTTGAACAGCCTCTCGACCTCACGGTGGTCGCTCACGATCAGCTGGATGGCATCCACGGCTCGCTCCTCTTTGCACTCGTTGTGGAGCCCTGACGCTCTGCATCAAGACGGCGTGCGTCAACGAACGCGCGCCCACCCGGCCGCGCGGAGAGCGGCAGCGATGGTTCGTCCCGGCGCGAGCAATACCCGGCGTAGGCGCCCGACCCGGCGTAGGCGCCGGAGGCCGTCCGGCGGAGGGACGGCCGGGACGACCCGAAAGAACGGGCGGGCGCGGCGTAACGGCGGCGCGGCTCGCCGGTCGTTACTCTTCGCCGCGCCCCGGTTCGCATGGTGCAGGGTCGCGGGCGGAGGTGTCCCTTGGCACGCTGGAAGCCGGAGCTCTCGGAGCGCGACGTCACGCCGGAGGCGCTGTATCTGCGCCGCCGCGAGTTCCTGGCCCTCGGAGCCGCAGGAGCCGCGTCGCTCGCCCTGCCGCGTGCCGGACGGGCGGGCGAGCCGTCGGGAACCGCCCTGGCGGCCGCCTCGCGTGTCGACAAGGCCGGCGGCGAGAAGCCGACGCCCTGGGACGCCGTCACCGGGTACAACAACTTCTACGAGCTCGGGACCGAGAAGGACGACCCGGCGCGGAACGCCGGCACGCTCCGGCTCCGCCCCTGGACCGTCGCGATCGAGGGCGAGGTGAAGAAGCCGCAGACGGTCGCGATCGACGACCTCTCGAAGTGGTTTCCGCTCGAGGAGCGCGTCTACCGCATGCGCTGCGTGGAGGCGTGGTCGATGGTGATCCCGTGGGTCGGCTTCCCGCTCGCCGCGCTCGTGCGGCGCGTGGAGCCGACGTCGCGCGCGAAGTTCGTCGTGTTCCAGACGCTCCTCGATCCGGACCAGCTCCCGGGCGAGAAGCGGCGCGTGCTCGACTGGCCCTACGTCGAGGGGCTGCGCATGGACGAGGCGGTGCACCCGCTCACGCTCCTCGCGGTCGGCGTGTACGGCCGCGCCCTGCCGGGCCAGAACGGCGCGCCGATCCGCCTCGTCGTGCCGTGGAAGTACGGCTTCAAGGGCGCGAAGTCGATCGTGAGGATCCGGTTCCAGGAAGCGCAGCCGCGGAACACGTGGAGCATCTCGGCGCCGAGCGAGTACGGCTTCTACGCGAACGTGAACCCGGACGTCGATCACCCGCGGTGGAGCCAGGCGCGGGAGCGGCGCATCGGGGAGTTCTTCCGGCGGAAGACGCTGCCGTTCAACGGCTACGCCGACGAGGTGGCGTCGCTCTACTCCGGGATGGACCTCCGGGCGAACTTCTGAGCGCCGGGCCGCCTCGCGTGGACGCCAAGACCCGCATCCGCCTCCTCAAGGCGACGACGTTCGGCCTCGCGTGCCTGCCGCTCGCGAAGGTCGTCGCGGACGGCCTCCTCGGCCGGCTCGGCGCGAACCCGATCGAGATGGTGCAGAACCGGCTCGGGTTCTGGACGCTCACGTTCCTCGCGCTGTCGCTCGTGCCCACCCCGGCCCGCGAGCTCCTCGGCCTCGCCTGGCCGGTGCGCGTCCGCCGGATGCTCGGCCTGTTCGCGTTCTCGTACGGGACGCTCCACCTCCTCTGGTACGTCGGCGTCGATCAGTTCTTCGACGTCGGCCTGCTCGCGAAGGACGTCGCGAAGCGCAAGTTCATGACGGTCGGCTTCACCGCGTGGCTCGTTCTCGTGCCACTCGCCGTCACGTCCACGGATCGCTGGGTGCGCCGCCTCGGCTTCGCGCGCTGGAAGCGCCTGCACCGCGCCGTCTACGCGGCGGCGCTCCTCGGCGTCGTGCACTTCGTGTGGCGCGTGAAGGCCGACCTGCGCCGGCCGTCGTGGTTCATCGCGGTGATCGGGCTGTTGCTGCTCGTGCGTCTCACGCCTCGGGCGGCGGCGTGGCGCCGTGCCCGCGCCGCTGCGACCGGCCGCTCGCCACAGCGCACACCCGCTCGAGCGTCTCGGTGAGGGCGCCGACGTCGAACGGCTTCGCCAGGAACGCGTCCGGCTCGAGCTTCGACACCTGCCGCGCGTCGGAGTAGGCGGCGGAGATCACCACCGTCGGGATGTCGGCGAGCTTCGCGTCGCTCCGCTGGCGCTCGCGGAACGTCCACCCGTCCATGACCGGCATGGTGAGGTCGAGGAGGATCGCGCTCGGCGGGGCCCCCTCGAGGGCCTGGAGGGCCTCTTGGCCGTTCTCCGCGCACGAGACCTCGAAGCCCTCGTCCTGGAGCACCTCCGTGAGGGCCCGCCGCAGATCGGGGTCGTCGTCGATGACCAGGATGTGGGCCGCGTCCGCCAAGCCGTACCCAATCTGGTCACGACGCCCCTCGTAAGGAACCCCTGCGTGCGCCCGTACCCCATCCGAGGGCAGGTGCGCCCGTCCGCACGCCACACTCGGTTCGGTCGTTGAACGGGTCGCGCAAAGCGGAGATAAACGCTCACCATGGGCGAGAGCGAGGGGACCGTCTCCAGCGCGGCGCACGGCCGTGCGCCGCCGCCGAAGGTGGCGCTCCCGTCCCGAGGCGTCGTCATCGGGATGCGGTGGAGCGGCATCGAGGGCGCGGGCAACCAGATCCTGGCGGCGAAGATCGAGTGCGAGCCCGAGCGCGCGCGCCTCACGCGCGTGTGGCGGCCGTTCGCGGAGGCGCCGGGGCGACGCGACATCGCTGCGCGGTTCGCGGGGTG
>DASSQM010000570.1:0-4314 GCA_035702465.1 Anaeromyxobacter sp.
GGCAGGCTTGCGTCCGCGGCGCGGCGCGCGGTCGGGGTCGAGGTCGAGGTCGGGGTCGAGGTCGAGGTCGAGGTCGCGGTCGGGGTCGCGGTCGCGGTCGGGGCCGCGGTCCAGGTCGAGGTCGACGTCGGCCGCCTCACCCGCCGCGCGCCCCGATCCTCGCCTCCGCATCCCGCAGCGCATCCTCCGTCTGCGCGAGGTCCTCGGCCGACCGGAAATGCCGCGGCTCGTACGCCGCTGCAGCGACCGTCCCCCACTCCGCCCGCGGCGCCTCGATGCCCGGGAAATAGCGGGGCCGTTTCGACGCGAGCGCCGCGAGGGCCTCGTCGAGCGGCGACCCGAGTCGCTCGTCGGGTCCGAGCCTCTCGCGGATGCGCTGGGCGCGCCACGACAGCTCGAGGACTCGGCCGAACCCCTCCTGGAAGATGCGCTTCACGGGCGTCGTGGCGAGCGCCTCCGCGGCGCGCTCCTCGTCCGCTCCGGCGAGCTTCTCGAGTCCGAGCTCGAGGTACGCGCGCGCGGCCTCGAACGCGCCGCGGACCGCCTCCACGTCGCCGGGGTCGACGGCGTCGGCGACGAGCACCGCGTTCGCGGCGGCCACGATCTGGGGCTCGACGGCGTGGGCCGCGCCGGACGGGAGGCGCGCGGCGGCGCGATCGAGGAGCGTGCCGCGCGCGAGCGTCGCGAGGAAGAAGCCCGCCGGGCGGGCCGGCGGCGGGCCCGGAGGCCGCGGTGGTGCCTTCGGCGGCCGCGCGAACCACGACAGCGCCTCCTCCAGCGACGGCCACCCGAGATCCGCGAGGCGCCCGGCGCGCCAGCGAAGCGCCGTCTCCTCGAGGTCGGACGGCGTCTCCCAGCGCAGCGAGGAGAGGAGGCGCGTCGCCTGGAACGGGTCCTCGGCGATCAGGTCGTCGACGAGGCCGCGCACCGCGGCGTACTCGACGCCGTCCACCAGGAACTCGACGACGTACTTCCCCTCCGACGTGCGCATGAACCGGTCGCTCTCGATGTGGGGATCCGGGTCGACCTCGAGGTCGTGGACCCGGAGCGCGTCGCGCAGCACGAGGAACAGCACCTCGCGGTCGAGCTCGCGCAGCTTGCGCGACCAGCGCGCCGCCGCCTTGGGATCCCGCTGCGAGCCGGCGCGCGCGGCGCGGAGCCACGGCAGCGCCTTCCGCGGGTCGAAGGAGTCGCCGTGCCACGCCTCGAGGTCGAGGAACACCCGGACCTGCTCCGGCGAGGCGAGCTGGACGAGGACGGCGGAGTCCGCGGGGCCGACGTCGCGAATGGTGAGGTAGAGCTCGTCGGCGGGGAGGGCGCGGACGAGGGACTGGGGATCGCGCGCGCCGAGGATCACGTCGAGCCGCTTGCGGCCGCGGGCCTGGGAGAGCGCGGCGCGGAGGGTGCGGAGCTCGGAGGGGGCGAGGGGCTTGTCCTTCGGTTCTCTGGCGGTCACCGGCGCTCCTTGCTCGACCGCGACCGCGACCGCGACCGCGACCGCGACCCCGACCGCGACCTCGACCGCGACCTCGACCCCGACCCCGGAGTCGCGTCCGTGTCCTCGTCCCCCATCAACCCCGCGTCGATCGCCTTCCGCACGTCCCAGCCCGCCCGATCGAGTAACCGCCGCGCGGCCGCGGCGCTCACGCCGGCGAGGATGGAGACGTTCCGGACCGCGCGTCGGCGCAGCTTCTCGCTCACCGCGCGGAGGGCGATCATGCGGCCGGCGCGGACGGCGCCGAGCCGGACGAAGGCGGCCGTGGAGAGGAGGCCGAGCGCCATCTTCGCGGCCGTCCCGGCCTTCATGCGCGTCGAGCCCGCGATGCGCTCCGGCCCGGTCTCGAGCACGACCCGGTGGTCGACGGGCGCGCGGGCGGCCGGGTTCGAGGTGACGAGCCCGGTCCGGGCGCCGCGGCGGCGCGACTCCGCGAGCGCGGCGAGGACGTACGGCGTGGAGCCCGACGCGGAGATGCCGACCACGAGGTCGCCCGGCCCCACGCGCGCGCGGCGCACCGCGGCGGCGCCGGCCGCGCGGTCGTCCTCGGCGCCCTCGACGGCACGCAGGAGCGCTCGAGGCCCGCCCGCGACGAGCGCACGGACGCGCGACGGGTCCACGCCGAACGTGGGCGGGCACTCCGCGGCGTCGAGCGCGCCGAGCCGCCCCGACGTCCCCGCGCCCGCGTAGAGGAGTCGCCCGCCCGCGCGCAGGGCGCCGGCGGCGGACTCGGCGAGGGCGGAGAGGGGGGCGAGCGCCCGGCCGACGGCGCGGACTGCCTCCGCGTCACCTGCGTGCAGCCGCGCGAGCAGCCGCGGCGTCGGGAGGCGTTCGAGATCGGAGCCGGCGGGGTGGGCGGCCTCGGTGACCGGGAGAGGGCGGCGGCGCACCCTCGCGATGCTACGCCGCTACGCCTGCGCGGTGGCGCGCGATCCGCCGCGCCCCGCCTTCATCACCTTGCCGGCCTTGAGGCAGCGGGTGCAGACGCGCACGTGTCGGATCTCGCCGTGGAGGTTCGCGCGGACGGACCGGAGGTTCGGCAGCGACCGGGTCTTCGTCTTGTTGTTCGCGTGGGAGACGTTGTGGCCCACGAGCGGGCCCTTCCCACAGATCTCGCAGCGGCGTGCCATGTCTTCTCCGAAAACCGAAAGGGGGCGGGATATTACGTAAAACGGCGGGAAAATCAAGGGCGGCGGAGCCTCACCGCAGGACGTCCTTCCTCCCGAGCAAGGCCGCGACGTGCCCCGCGGCCTGGATGCCCGCGTACAGCTCGCCCTCGAGCCCGAGCCCGGGCACGACCTCGCGCCCCGCGAAGAAGAGGTTCTTCCAGGGGCCGCGCACCGGGAGCGCCGAGACGCCGAGCCGGTCGTCGAGCTTGCTCTCGTAGAGCGGGTGGATGGGGGGCGCGGTCGCCCGCGCGGGGTCGGCGAGGAGCGGCGCCGACTCGGTCACGAGGTGGCGCTCGAAGAACGGGATCGCATCCGCCACCGCCTCGCGGATGCGCGCCGCCGCGGGCCGCAGCTCCGCCTCGGGCGCGCCCGCCGGGACGAACGCGGACGCCGAGACCACCCGCTCGTCCGCGACGGCTTCGATGGCGGCGCCCTTGTCGCCCGCGCCCTTGCGCACCTCGCGGCGCGCCGGCAGCACCTGGAAGAAGACGGCGTTGTCGATCCCGTCGCCGCCCTCCGCGTCGCGCAGGGCGAGCACGGTCTCGCCGAGGGCGGGCGGCAGCGCCGCCGCGTTCACGACGAGGTTCACCGACAGGAGCTGGCGGCTCGCGCGCACCGCGCGGAGCGCCGCGCCGCCCCTGCCGCTCCGCACGTCCTCGGGCACGAGCGCGAGGAACCGCTCGGCGTCGGTCGCGGCGATGAACGCGCGGGCGACGTGCGCGTCCGGCGAATCCGCGAGGCGCACCGCCGCGACGCGGCCCGAGTCGATCTCGAAGCGCGTCGCCACCGCGGGCTCCCCCGGGCCGCCGCGCAGCTCGCCGCGCGACTCCGCGATGCGTCGCCGCACCATCTCGCGCAGCGTCCCGAGCCCCCCGGGGAGCCGGTTCGTCCCGCGGAACGCGCCGCCGAGCAGGCGCACGAGCGAGAGCGGGGAGGCGTCGCCGTCGAGGTAGGTGAGGAAGCGGTGCGCGATCCGGAGGCTCTTCACGAGCTCGTGGTCCTCGAACCCGCGGAACGGCCGGGCCTCGCCGACCGGCTCCGCCGGCGCGCCGGGCGCGGACGACGCGAGCTTCACCGCCTTCGAGACGGCGCGCCGCTCGCCGAACCCGTCCGGCGGCAGCGGCGGCGCCGCGCGGAGGAAGAAGCCGGCGAAGTCGAAGAGCGTCCCGAGCGTGCCGAAGCCCGCCTCGAGCGCCTCGGCGTCGCGCGGCCACTCGCGGCGGAGCTCCGCCCGGAGCACGGCCTGCTCGCGCGAGAGGTCCACGCGGTGCCGGGGCAAGAGGAGCTGCAGGTCCGGCTCGGACGGCGCCAGCGCGCGCGAGAAGTCCGTGGCGAGGCCGAGCTCCGTGAGCACCGTCTCGGCCGAGGGGAGCTGTCGCGGGGAGGGGACGACCGCGGGGCCGAACGGGAGCACGTACCCGTGGTCGACGTAGTGGAACCCCGGATCGTCGTGCACCACGTGCAGCACGCGGAAGCCGCGGCGGGCGAGCAGGGCGCCCGCGACGACGCCGCCGAGCTGCGAGCCGACGACGCAGACGTCGTAGAGGCGCTGGGTGGCCGGTGGGCGGAAGGTCTGCGCCAAGGGGCGTCGAGTCTAAGGCGAAGCGGGAAGATGTGCCGTGGAAACGTGCCCGCGCCGGCGCCCGGCGG
>DASSQM010000571.1:0-6975 GCA_035702465.1 Anaeromyxobacter sp.
TCACCGCGACGCTCCTCGTCCTGTCCGGCCGGAACGCGCGCGACGTCGCCGACGCGCTGCGCGCGCGGGGATTCTGATGCCGTTCTCGGTCGACAGGGCCACCGTCCGCCTGAACGGCCGCGCCGTGCTGGAGGACGTCTCGTTCGAGGTGAAGGCGGGCGAGCGCGTCGTCGTCCTCGGCGTGAACGGCTGCGGGAAGACGACGCTCCTCAGGCTCCTCGACGGCCTCGGATTCCCGGACGCGGGCGAGGTGCGCTACGCGGGGCGGCGCCTCGACGGGGACGCGCTCTCCGAGGCCGCCTTCCGGCGCACGTTCCGCGGCGAGGTGGGCCTCCTGTTCCAGAACGTCGACGCGATGCTCTTCAACCCGACCGTCGAGGACGAGATCGCGTTCGGGCCGCGGCAGCTCGGGCTCCCGGACGTGGCGGGCCGCGTGGCGCGCTGGGCGGAGGCGTTCGACGTGGCGGGGCTCCTCGCACGCGCTCCGTTCGAGCTCTCCGGGGGCGAGAAGAAGCGCGTGGCGCTCGCGGCGCTCCTCGCGGTCGAGCCGAGGGTGCTGCTCCTCGACGAGGCGACCGCGAACCTCGACCCCGCCTCGGTCGGGCGCCTCGTGGACGTGCTCGCCGGGATCCGCGGCCTCACCGTGCTCGCGACCACGCACAACCTCTCCATGGCCGACGAGCTCGGCGACCGCGCCGTCCTCCTCGCCACCGGCAGGAAGGGCGTCCTCTACGACGGCCCGGCGCACGATCTCCTCCACGACGAGCGCCTCCTCGTCGAGAGCGGGCTCGCGCACCGCCACGCGCATCGGCACGGCGGTCAGGTGCACGCGCACTACCACGTGCACGACTCGGAGTGATCCTAGGCCGCGAACCGCTCGATGGCCCGGACGAGGATGGCGACGGCCTTCTCGACCTCCGCCACCGGGACGAACTCGCCGGTGCGGTGCGCCACGCGGATGTCGCCCGGCCCGAACACGCACGCCTCCGCGCCCATCCCGATGACCTCCGGGAGCTCGGTGCCGAACGGCACGGTGGTGGCGCGGTTCCCGCTCTCCGCCTCGAGGAAGCGGACGATCTCGGCCTCCGTGGCGGTGACCGCGGCGGCGTCCGTGCGGAGCGGCGCGATGTCCACGGAGAGCCTGCCGCCGTTCGCCTCGACGAGCCGCTCGACGGCGTCCTCGACGAGCCGCAGCGCGCGCCGCGGGTCCTGGCCCGGGAGCGGCCGCCACTCGTAGGTGAAGCGGCACTCGCCCGCGATGATGTTGCGGGCCTTGCCGCCGCGGACGACGCCCACGTTCCACGTCGTGTGCGGCGGCACGAACGCGCCGTCGGTCTCGCGCCGGAGCTCCTCCCCGATGCGCTCGATCTCCGGCCAGAGCCGGCCCATGGCGTGGATGGCGGAGGCGCCGACGTCGGGATACGCGCTGTGCCCCTCGACGCCGTGGATGACGACCTCGACGGCGCAGTAACCCTTGTGCGCGCGCACCGGCGTGAGGCTGGTGGGCTCGCCGACGATGGCGTGGCGCGGGTGCAGGCGGCCGTCGGCGAGGAGGCGCTTCGCGCCGAGGCAGCCGACCTCCTCGTCGGCGGTGAACACGAGCGCGAGCGGGTGGCGGCCCGGTCGCGCGGTCGCGGCCGCGGCGATCGCGGCGGCGAGGAACGCCTTCGTGTCCGCGGCGCCGCGGCCGTGCACGCGCCCGTCGCGCAGCTCGCCCGAGAGCGCCTCCTTCCACTCCGGGTCATACGGGACGCAGTCGGTGTGGCCGACGAGGGCGAGGCCGCCCGGCGCGTCGGGCCCGCGGCGGCAGACGAGGTTCCCCTTCTCGACGCCCGCGCCGTCGGTCCAGGTCTGCCGGCGCGCCTCGAACCCGAGCGCCCGCACCTCTCGCTCGAGGCGATCGAGGACCGGCACGTTCGACCGCTCGGACGTCGAGTCGATCGCGACGAGGGAGCGCAGGAGCGGGACGGGATCCATGGAGGGAGCGTAGACGAGGAGTGGATTGCGCGCCTGCGGTCCCTCATCCCGGGATGAGCAGCCTTACCCGATTGGGTCGGGGCCGGCGTCGGGGTCAGCCCTCGGCCCAGATCCTCCCCAACGCCTCGCGGAACTCCGCCGTGACCCGCCGACCGTCGACCCTCCCAGCCCCCCGCCCGTCCTCGATCACCGCCTCGCCGGCGACGTACGTGGAGCGGATCGCACGCACGGACCCGCCGAAGACCAGCGCCGCGACGAGGTCCTCCGGCGCGGTCGCCGCGACGGACGGATCGTCGAGATCGACGAGCACGAAGTCGGCAGGCTCCCCCGGCGCGAGCCGCCCGCCCGCGAGGCCGAGCGAGGCCATGCCTCCCGCGCTCGCGGCTGCGAAGAGCCGCTCCGCGAGCGATCCGGGCGGATCGTCGAGGATGCCTCGCTCCTGCCGCACGAGCCGGAGGTCGAGCTCCACCGCGCGCGCCTCCTCGAGGAGATCCGCCCCCGCGTGCGAGTCCACGCCGAGCGCGAGGCGCGCGCCCGCGTCGAGGAGCCGGTCCGCGGGGACGATCCCGTCCGCGAGGTTTCGCTCCGTGGTGGGGCAGGCGCACACGGTCGCGCGCGCGGCGCCGATCGCGCGCACGTCGGCGTCGTCGACGTGGATGGCGTGGACGACCGTCGTCGAGGACCCGAGGGCGCCCTCGCGCTCGAGGAGCCGGACCGGCGAGACGCCGTGCTCGAGGCGGCACGCGTCGAGCTCCGCCGGCTGCTCGGCGGCGTGCACGTGGAGCGGGAGGGCGCGCCGGCGCGCCTCGTCGGCGAGGGCGCGGAGCCACTCCGCCGGGCAGGCGCGCACGCTGTGCGGCGCGACGCCGATCGACGCGAGCGGATCGCCGCGCACCCCCGCAACGAGCCGGTCCAGCGCCGCGAGGTAGGCGTCCGGCGACGGCTCGACGAAGCGCCGCTGCGCCGGCTCGGGCGGGAGGCCGAACCCCGCGCGCGCGTACGCCGCGCGCAGGAGGACGATCCGGATCCCCACGTCGCGCGCAGCCCGCACCACGCGCAGCTCGAGCTCCGCGGGGTCCGCGTATGGCCGGCCTTCCGGATCGCGGTGCAGGTAGTGGAACTCGCCGGCGCAGGTGACGCCCGCGCGCGCGAGCTCGTGGAAGGCGAAGCGCGAGACCGCCTCGAGGTCGTCCGGCGAGAGCCGGCTCGCCGCGCGGTACATGAGCTCGCGCCAGCTCCAGAAGCTCCGGGCGCCGGGCGCGCGCTCGGCCCGGCCGCGCAGGACCCGCTGGAACGCGTGCCCGTGCGCGGAGACGAGGCCGGGGAGGAGGGCGCGCCCGGGCAGCCGCACCAGCTCGGCGCCCGGGAGGGGCGCGCCCACGGCGGCGACGGTGCCGTCGAGGACCGAGAGCGCCGCGCCGGCGCGGAGCGCGCCGGCCGCGAGGAGGAGGTCGGGCGCGAAGGCGCGGGTGCTCGCCATCGACCGGCGATCACCCCGCCCGCGGCGCCGCCTGCCCGCGCGCAGGCGTCTGGGCCGCCCACGCCTCTCGCGTCCAGAACCGCCGCGGCAGGAGCGCGACCGCCATGAGCACGAGCTGGCTCGCGATGAACCCGGACAGCGCGTAGAACGCCTTGTCCATGAAGCCGTACGAGTGCAGGCCCACGCCGAGCATGTTCACGCCGAACCACGAGAGCGACGTGATCACGTTGCCGAAGATCGCCATCGTCATGATCCCGCGCTCGCGGGCGAAGCCGCCCCAGCGGGCGTGGAGGATGATGGCGTTCCAGAGCACGATGAGCAGCGCGCCGTTCTCCTTGGGATCCCAGCCCCAGAACCGGCCCCACGACTGATCGGCCCAGATACCGCCGAGCACGGTGCCGAGGAAGCTGAAGAACAGGGCGAAGCAGATGACGCCGTACACCATCGACGAGAGCATCTTGCTCGTCGACGGGTCGAGCTCCCGCACGAGGTGCTGGCGGACCGTCCAGGCGATCGCGATCGCGCCGGCGAGGAACGTCCCGGCATAGCCGATGGTGATGGTGATGACGTGGGTGCCGAGCCAGAAGTTCGAGTCGAGGACGGCGCGCATCATCTCCATGGTGTCGCCGTCCGTGGAGAGGTGGTGCGCGATGATGAGCGTCGCGAACCCCGTGAGCGACGCGACCGCGAGCGCGAACCCGCGCTTGTACATGCGCTCGAGCACGATCCCGAGGATCACGACCACCCAGCCCACGAACACCGCGGAGGAGTAGAGGTTCGTCACCGGCGGCCGGCCCTGGAGGAAGATGCGCGCCACGAGCCCCGTGGTGTGGACCGCGGCGCCGACGAGGAACATGCCGAACGCGGCGCGGCGGAGCACGTCGCCCCACACGAGCCACGAGGCGAAGACGAGCAGCAGCGCGAGCACGTAGATGACCATGCCCGCGTAGAACGGCTCGGCGCGGTTGAACACCACTTCCTGGCCGACGCGCCGCGCGTCCGGGGCGCGGTCCGTGGCGGCCGCGACGACGGCGCCGAGATCGCCGACGGCGCGGTTGAACGACGCCGCGTCCTGCGCGTACCACGCCACCCCGAGGCGGCCCCACGGCGCCAACGCGGGATCGACCTCGCCGCTCGCGGCGCCGCGGAGCGCCTCCCCGACGCTCTTCCAGTCTTCCGGGCCGCGGCCGGGCGCCGGCAGGATGGGCCGGAAGTACGCGAGCGAGGCGAGGGCCTGGTGCCGCTGCGACGCGCCCGGCTGCGTCGCCGAGGCGAGCTCGATGAGGAGGCCCGGGCTCCCGGCGAGCTGCACCGAGTTCTTCAGGCGGAAGTAGAGGTACGCCTTGTCGTAGAGGTTCACGATCGCCGACTGGAAGCGGGTGCGCAGCGCCGACTCGACCTGCCGCGCCGCCTGCGCCTGCTGCTCGATCTGCTGCACGTACGGGAGCAGCGCGGTGAACGGGAACCGGCGCTGCGACGTCTGCGGCAGGCCGATGAGCCCGAGCACCTCCGGGTCGTCGATCTGGAAGACCGGCTGCTTGTCGGCGACGTCGGGCCGGAAGAGCACGTCGAGGAGCCACTCGCGCGCGCCGACGGTCCGGCCCGTCTCGTCGGGGAACGACTGCGTCCCGCGGATGACGAGCAGCGCGTTGCGCGCGACGGAGTCGATGGGCTTCACGCGCCCGCCCTCGAGCACCGGCAGGCGCGCGAACGCGTCGACGTCGAAGCCGCGCACCTCGGTGCGCGGGAGGAGCGCCGCGCCGGCGCCCGCGAGGGCGAGGAGGGCGGCGGCGTACGGGACGAGCTTCCGGGCTTCGAGCTTCATCTTCATGCCTCCTACGCCGCCCGGGCGGCGCTGGCGGCGGCGCCCGCGGCGCCGGCGCGACGGATCCCGCGCCGGAGCGACCTCGCGAAGTGGACGAGCAGCCCGAGCGTCACGAGCACCGTCGAGACGTAGGGGAGGAGCCAGCCGGGGTTCGAGACCACCTGGAGGATCGAGAGCGTGTCGTTCTTGCCGAAGCTCGCCTGGTAGAACGCCTTGCCGTCGTAGCGCAGCGGCTGGTTCATGTAGATGAGGACGTTCCGGTCCTCGCCGGTCGCCGGGTTCCTGAGGCGAACGAGCGAGGAGAAGTTCTTCGGGATGTCGGTCCCCGGGTAGACGTCGTGGCGGAACTTCTCGAGCGTGAGCGAGTAGGGCAGGTAGGTGCGCTGGAACCGGAGCGACAGCTCGTACCGGCGTCCGCCGAAGCTGAACGGCTGCGGCTGGTCGATGGCGTTCGAGGCGAGCCAGGTGCCGAGGCTCTTCCCGTCGGCGAGGATCTCCACGACGGCGGCGGTCATGTCGACGCGGTCGTCCGTCGTGACGGGCGGGATCTCCTGCATGGCGACGCCCTTGCCGACGCCCTGGTCCGCGCCGGCGGACGGCATGCCCGGACCGGCGTTGGAGAAGAGGACGTTCCGGGCGTAGCGCTTCACGCGCACGGCGAGCGGCGTCGTCTTCCCGGGCGAGCGCACCGGGACGAGGCCGCCGCGGGCGAGCGTCGTCTCGGGGATGCCGAAGACGTCGTCCGCGCCGGCGTCCGTCGTGTCGACGACGGCGAGCTCCATGTGGCGCGGCACCTCGACGAAGTCGACGGTCTGGCCCTCCTCGACGGCGAGGCGCCCGTCCACCTGGAACGCGCCGGTGACGAACTCGCCCACGAAGAGGAGGATGAGCCCGGCGTGCACGATCCAGATGCCGGACTTGCGCCACGAGAGCTCGAGCCGCTTCAGCTGCGCGGCGACGAGGTTCACCATGAGCACGAGCCCGACCGTCGCGCCCGCCGGGTAGATCGGGATCCGGAAGCTCCCGAGGTCCATCCAGTAGAACCACGACCGCATGTAGACGCTGACGGCGCCGAACGTGCCGAGCCGCACCTGCGCGAGCGTGCACGCCACGACGAGCACCATGAGCAGCGCGAGGCACGCGATGGTGAGGGAGAGGGACGTCACCGCGTCCCAGAGCTTCTTCGTGTAGGCGTTCATTCGAACCGGAGGCTCCTCAAGAGCTTCATGAAGTCGTCCCGGGCTGCGCCCACCGCCGCCGCGTCGCCCGACAGCTTCACGAACCAGGTGTTCCCGCCGGACTCCGTCAGGCCGGCGACGACGCGGGTGCCCGTCTTCCCGCCGTTCGTGAAGTCGTAGACCTTGAGCGGGCCCGCCTTCGTCTGGACGATCTTGCGCGCGGCGGCGAGCGCGGCCTCGTCGATCGGCGGGAGCCCGATCTGGTTCCGCCAGCGGTTCACGTTCGCGAGCTCGCCCCCCGCCGGCCCGGGGAGCACGACCACCGACGCGTCGACCTTGCCCTGCACGGGCGGCTTCAGTGTCGCGAACCTCATCTGGCCACCCTGCGCCTCGGTCCAGCCCGAAGGCAGCGTCCAGCGCAGGCCGCCCGACGCGGGCCGCCCGGCAGCGGGGACGTCGCCGGGCATGCCGGCAGGCGCGGTCGCCGCGAGGGTCGATGGGGCCGGCGCGGCCTT
>DASSQM010000572.1:0-5523 GCA_035702465.1 Anaeromyxobacter sp.
GCCAAGCCCGCGAAACGGCGTGCCTCGCCGCGCGCGCTGGGAGCGGCGCTGCGTTGGCCCGCCGCTTGGAAGGAGCCGCCTCGCTTCCGTTGTCGAGTCGTCGTGGTCTCTCAGGCCGGACCGAGGCGTGTTCCCGCCGGGGCGCGCGGGGCGCGAGCGACGCCAGGGGGGCGGGATGCACGGGTATCCCGCCCTCCTGGTCGTCGTGTGCGCACGAAACCAAGCTCATTGGACGGAGGACGAAGATGGAAATCGGATCGAAGCGTCGTGTTCGCGCAGCGATGACCCTGCTCTGTGCCGTGCTCGCGCTCGGCGGGACCCCGGCGCGCGCCGCCCTCCAGTACGAGACGGGCGACCACTGGACCGTCGGCACCGACGGCTGGGTGAACGCGTTCCTGGTGAGCGAGTCGGGCGACAGGGCGCCCACGGGCGTCGCCGCCGACCTCTTCTCCCGCAACACGGACCAGAGCCTCTTCCGGATGCGCACCGGGTTCCTGCCCGCGCTCATCGGCTTCACGCTGGGTGCGCCCGACTGGGAGGGCATCAAGGTGAAGGCGCGCGTCGGCTTCTACCCGCAGATCCAGAACGGAAACAGCCGCACCTCCATCAACCCGAACATCGACACGCGCGAGTTCAACTTCACCGTGGACGGCGGCTTCGGACAGATCCTCTTCGGCCGCGCGCTCAACGTGTACCAGCAGAAGAACATCCTCACCGACATGAGCCTCTTCGGCGTGGGCGTGCCGGGGACCTCGCCGACGACGGGCACCTTCCCGACGCTCGGCCACATCGGGTTCGGTTACCTCTACACGTCGTTTGGCGCGCAGCTCCGCTATACGACGCCCGACCTGGCCGGCTTCAAGGTCATGGCCTCCGTCGCCGACCCGAGCGTGATCGGGAGCGCCACCGTCACGAAGATGCCGACGATCGAGGCCGAGGCGAGCTTCGCGGGCAAGTCCGACGCGCTCCGGTACCAGGCGTGGCTCGGCGGGCTGTACCAGGAGGCAACCATCGACGGAACGGCGCCGCGCAACGTGACGGCGTCCGGCGGCTCGGCCGGCGTCGGCGTCGGCTTCGCGGGGCTCGACCTGCTCGCCTCCGGGTTCGCCGGATCCGGCATCGGCACGGCGACGCTCCTCGACGGCGACTCGCTGGACGCGGCCGGCAAGGAACGCTCCAGCATGGGGCTCCTCGGGCAGGTGACGTACACCCTCGGGAAGACGAAGGTCGGCGTGAGCTACGGCCGCACCTCCGTGAAGGAGACCGCGCAGGACGCGGCCGATCGCGCCGCGGGCACCGCGCATCTCGACAACCGCTCGTCTGTGACCGGCGGCGTCTACCACGACCTCACCCCGTGGCTGAAGATCGGCGGCGAGTACACGCGCGCCGAGCTCCGCTACTTCGGCGGCGCGAAGCAAGCGACGAACATCGTGTCCGCGGGCTCGTTCTTCATGTGGTAGCGCCAGCCGATGCGGAAACATCCGTCGCCGACCTGCAGAAGATCGCGCGCCTGTGGTCGTCGTGGCAGGCATTCTCACGCGTGGAGTTCCCCTTCCGGCGCGGCGATCCGGTCGACGTCGTCGTCGAGCTGAAGCTCCGGCAGCAGGTGGACGGTCACCGGGCGTCGAACATGCTGCGGGCGGTGGTGGCGGGCCTCTCGCTGGGGCTGCTCACGCCGGTGATGGGCGTGCGAATCTCGGAAGTCCACGACGTGGCGCTTCGCTGCCACCGAGCCGGCGCAGCGGCGACCATGCCCGTGGAGTTCCAGGTGAGCACCGACCTCGAAATGGGAGTGATGGCGGACGGCGTCGCTGCCGCGAAATCCCTCGACGACGAGCACCTGAAGCGCGTCGCCTCGCAAGCGCTGCGTGCCTTCGTGTCCGCCTGCGGTGTGGGCGACCCGTCGCTCCACGAACCGCGCCCGGGCGACGCGCCTCAGCGGTAGAGCCCCTTCGCCTCCGCGTACTCCCGCACCTTCCGCGGCACGACCCCCGAGACGTCCTCGCCGCGCGCGATGAGGGCGCGGATCTCCGTCGAGGAGATCGCGGGCAGCGACGGCGCGCCGGGCACGGGCGGGAACCCGTCCCGCCCGACCACGATGACGCGCGCGAGCTCCTTCACGCGATCCCACCGGTACCACTTGTCCGTCTCGGGCAGGACGTCGGCGCCGACCACGAGCGCGAAGTCGTACGACGGATGCTTCTCCCGGAGGTGCTCGAGCGTGCGGACCGTCTTTCCGACGAGCGGGTCGTCTCGGAGCTCCGCCTCCGCGCCGCAGACCGCCGCGCCGCGGAGCGCGCGCACCGCGAGCTCGCACATCGCGACGCGGTCCTCGAACGGCGCGAGCTCCTTCCCGAACGGATGCCGGTACGACGGGAGGAGCCAGACCTCGGAGACCGCCTGCGTGGCGAGCGTCCAGTACGCCGCCATGAGGTGCGCCACGTGGGGCGGGTTGAACGAGCCGCCCAGGAGCGCGATCGCCTTCCCCCGCGCCATCAGCGCACCGACATCTTCGCGCCCGCGCCGAAGCTCGCGCGCTCGCGCTTCGTCTCGACGCCGCCCTCGGA
Source organism: Anaeromyxobacter sp. (assembly GCA_035702465.1). GTDB lineage: Bacteria > Myxococcota > Myxococcia > Myxococcales > Anaeromyxobacteraceae > Anaeromyxobacter. Next base: position 2,568 of record DASSQM010000572.1, read on the forward strand.
GAACGCGGAGAGGACGACCTCCTGGGCCGTCACCTCGACGACCGCGTACGAGCCGGGGCGCCCGTCCGGCGTGGGCGCGCGCAGCGGGCCCGGGGTGACGAACGTGCGCGGCCCGATCTGCACGAGCCCGGCGTGGACGCTGTTCCCGTGGAAGATGAGGGTCGCGTTCGCGATGTCGTCGCGATCGAGGTCGGCCTTGTCGTGGACGAGGCAGCAGATCTTCCCCTCGACGAGATCCACCTGCCTGCGCGGCACCTCGCCGCTCTCGTACTCGGAGCACGCGCGGCTCGCGACCCGCACGACCTTCCCGGCGAGTGGATCCCCGGCCGCGACCGCCTGGCGCGCGAGCGCGCCCTCCACCGCCGCGAGGAACTCCGCGTCCGTGCGCGGCACCGGGTGGTCGACCGGCTCCGGCATCCCGCGGCGCGCGAGCGCCACGTTCACGTCCGCGCAGCGGCCGCCGAGGAAGAAGACGCGGTCGACCTTCGCGCGCGCGAAGCGGTCGAGGACGGTCCCGAGGAGCTCGACGTTCCCGAAGCTGTCGCTCGCGAGCCCGATCCGCACTCCGTCCGACCTCCCCCCGCCCGACGGCGAGCGTACCTCAGTCATGGTACCGGAGGTAGGGCGCGCGCCGGCGTGCGAACGCGCGCTCCTCGGGTAGGAAGGCGCGCCCGATCTCCGACACCGTCGCCCCCGCCTCGATCGCCTCGCGCTCGCGCGCCGACCCGCAGAGGAGGTCGAACGCGGGGACGGCCGCCACGAACTCGTACGGCTCCGTGCGCCACGCGAACCGCGCGGGGTCCTGCGCGCGCGCGTGGACCACGGCGGCGAGGCCGGTGCGGAAGGGCCGGAAGGCGGCCGGATCCCGGACCACGACCTCCGCGCCGTGGCACCGCGCGCCGGCGTGCTTGTCCCACGTCGGGACGAAGCTCGCCGGCCGGAACGCGACGCCCGGCAGCCGCTCGCGGGCGAGGTCCTCGGCGAGGCGGTGTCCGTCGAGCCACGGCGCACCGAAGAGCTCGAACGGCTTCGTCGTGCCCCGCCCCTCGGAGAGGTTCGTGCCCTCGAGGAGGCACATGCCGGGATAGACGAGCGCCGTCTCCGGCGTCGGCATGTTCGGCGACGGGAGCACCCACGGGAGACGGGTCTCCCGGTACGACGCCCGTCGAGCCCACCCGCGGCACGGGACGACCTCGAGGTCGAGGTCGAGCCTCCGCTCCTCCCGGAACAGGAGCGCGAGCTCTCCGACGGTCATGCCGTGGCGCACCGCGAGGTCGTGGAGCCCGCAGAAGCTCTCGAACCCGGGCCGGAGCGCCGGGCCCTCCACGGCGACGCCGCCGATCGGGTTCGGCCGGTCGAGGACGACGAACGCCTTCCCCGCCTCGGCGGCCGCCTCCATGCAGAGCATCATCGTCGCCTGGTACGTGTAGTAGCGGGCGCCGACGTCCTGGATGTCGAAGACGAGGACGTCGAGCTCCTCGAGCTGGGCGCGCGTCGGCCGGAGCGACTCCCGCGTCTCGCCGTAGAGCGAGTGGACGGGGACGCCGGTGCCCGGGTCGCGCTCGCCTCCCACCGCGGCCATGTACTGCGCGTCGCCGCGCACGCCGTGCTCCGGTCCGAACAGCGCGCCGAGGGACACGCCCGGCGCTGCGTGTAGGAGGTCCGCTGCGTGGACGAGGGCCCGCGTCACCGCGGTGGGGTTCGCGACGAGCCCCACGCGCCGGCCCGCCAGGGCGCGGAAGCCCCGGGCGGCGAGCACCTCCAGCCCGGGGACGACCCCGCGGCCCGCGCGCGCCCTAGCGGCGGAACGCGAACGTGAACGAGTAGCGGCCCGGCTTGTTCTGCGGGTACCCGGCATCGCGGAGGTTCCAGTAGGCGCAGGCCCGGACGTCGGCGTCGTGCACGGAGTCCTCGATCACCTCGACGAGGGACGCCGCACCGGACGGGCCGACGGTGACGCGCAGCTTGAGCACTCCCGCGAGCGACGGCGCCTCGGAGAGCCGCGCGCGGTAGGTGCGATCGACGAGCGCCTGGACTGCGCGCTGGAGCGCGGTCACGTCGGCCTTGGCAACGCGCTCCAGATTGAGCCGCCGCTCGAGCGTCGCGAGCTCGCCCGTGCCGGCGTCGCCCGCCGCGCGGAACGCGTCGACCGCCTCCTGGGAGGCGCCGCGGTGCAGGTAGACCTGGCCCAGCCCGGCGCTCGCGGCGGCGTCGCGCGGATCTCGCGAGAGCGCGCGGCGGAGCGCCTTCTCCGCGCCGTCCCAGTCCTGCGCGGCGAGGCGGATCTCGGCGACGCGCCTCCACTCCGCAGACGACGGGTCGACCGCCGAGAGCCGCTCGATCGCCTCGAGCTCGGCCTTCGAGTCGTGGGCGGCGTGCGCCGCCTCGGCGAGCGCGGCGAGGCCGTCCGCGTCCTCCTTGAGCTGGAGCGCGGCACGCCACTGGGCCACCGCGCCGGCGGGATCGCCGCCCTGCCGGAGCAGCTTCGCGAGCGTGACGCGCGCCTCGCGATCGCGCGGGCTCGACTCGACGGCCATCGCCCAGTGCGCCGCGGCACCGCCCCGGTCGCCGCGATCCGCGGCGATGCCGGCGAGGAGGACGTGCGCGGGGAAGAGGTCGGGCGCCTCGCGCAGCGCGGTCTCCGCCTCGCGCGCGGCCGTCTCGGCGTCGCCCTTGGCGCGCGCGATGCGCGCGAGGCCCAGGTGCGCCTCCGGGTTCGCGGGGTCCGCGGAGAGCACGGTGCGCCAGTCCTCGGCGGCGAACTCGAGGCGCCCGCGCCGCTCCGCGGTCTCGGCGCGGAGGCGCACCGCGAGCCACTCGTCGGGCTCCTGCTCGAGCGCGGCGGCGATGGCGCGGTCCGCCTGGTCGAGCGTCCTCCACTCCACGTACACGCTCGCCATGCCGAGCTGGCCGAACGCGGAGTCCGGGTACTCCTTCCACAGCGCGCGGAACTCGC
>DASSQM010000573.1:0-2577 GCA_035702465.1 Anaeromyxobacter sp.
CGAGCTCATCGACCGCGGCATCAAGCTCTACATGGGCGGGCGCAGCCGCGAGGCGCGCGAGGCGTTCCAGCTCGCGCTCGACCTCGACCCGTCGAACACGAAGGCGCGCGCCTACCTCGCGCACATCCGCGAGGCGGCGCCCTCGATCACGCCGGCGCCGGCGCCCCTGCCGGCCGCCCCGCTGCCGCCACCTCCCGCGGCGGGTTCACCCGAGGGCGCGTCGCTCGCCGGATACGACCCGGTCGCCCACGTGGCCGGGGTGCTCCCCGTCCACCGCTCCGGCGCCGCCGCGCCTGCGGGCGGTCTGGCGGAGGGCCACGCCGCGCCCGGCGCCGAGGACGCCGGCGACGAGTACGCGCCCTCGCCCTGGGACGACGGCCCCGCCGCGCCGGCGACCATCGAGCTCGAGGACACCACGGAGGGGCTCGACCTCGAGGCGATCGCGGACAAGTCCGACCTGCGGCCGCTCGTGCCGGAGGGCGCGGCCGGCCCGGCGGCGGCGCCGCGCAGCGACGTCGAGGTCTGGCTCTCCGCCGCGAAGGAGCTCTTCTCGCTCGGCGACTTCTCCGGCTCGCTCGAGCTCATCGAGAAGATCCTCCAGGTCGATCCCGACCACGGCGAGGCGCGCGACTACCTGCGCCAGAACGAGGCGACCCTCGTCTCGATGTACGAGTCCAAGCTCGGCTCGCTCACCCGCATCCCGCGCCTCGCCATCAAGCCGGAAGAGGTGATGTGGCTCAACCTCGATCACCGCGCCGGCTTCCTCCTCGCGCAGATCGACGGGAGCGTGGACTTCGAGTCGCTCTTCGCGCTCTCGGGACTCCCGCGGCTCGACACCGCGCGCATCCTCGCGAACCTCATCGCGGACGGCGTGATCACGAGCTAGCCGGAATCCGACGTCCGGCCGAGGCACTTTTCGCGAAGCGAAATGTGCCCGGCCGCTCCTTACCGGCTCCGCGCTGCGAGGGCAGAGGCGGTAGATCGCGCAGGGATTTTCTGGTACTCCCGCCCTCCCATGAGCCGCATCTACAAGTCGCTTCCGCCCAAGGGCACCGCGCTCGGCATCGCCTTCAGCGGAGGTCTCGACACCCGCTGCGCCGTCGCCTGGCTCTCCGAGCAGGGCATGGCGGTCCACGCCTACACCGCCGACCTCGCGCAGCCCGACGAGGCGAACCCGGGCGACATCCCGCCCGTCGCGCTGAAGCACGGCGCCGTGAAGGCGCGCCTCATCGACTGCCGCGACACGCTCGTGCGCGAGGGCATCGCCGCCATCCAGTGCGGCGCCTTCCACCTCTCGTCGGGGGGAAAGAAGTACTTCAACACGACGCCGCTCGGCCGCGCGGTCACCACCACCGCGATCGTGCGCGCCATGCGCGAGGACGGCGTCCACGTCTTCGGCGACGGCTCCACGCACAAGGGCAACGACATCCAGCGCTTCTACCGCTACGGGATCCTCGTCGACCCCGACCTGAAGATCTACAAGCCCTGGCTCGACCAGGCCTTCGTGACCGCGTTCGGCGGCCGCAAGGAGATGAGCGAGTACCTGGAGCGCCGCAAGCTGCCCTACAAGATGGGCACCGAGAAGGCCTACTCCACCGACGCGAACGTCCTCGGCGCGACGCACGAGGCGAAGGACCTCGAGCGGCTCGACACGGGGATGCGGATCGTCAACCCGATCATGGGCGTCGCGCACTGGAAGCCGGACGCGAAGGTCGCGACCGAGGAGGTGACGGTCGTCTTCGAGCAGGGCCTCCCGGTCGAGCTGAACGGGCAGCGGTTCTCCTCCGTCTACGAGCTGTTCCTCGAGGCGAACCACGTCGGCGGCCGGCACGGCCTCGGGATGAGCGACCAGATCGAGAACCGCGTCATCGACGCGAAGAGCCGCGGCGTCTACGAGGCGCCGGGCATGGCGCTCCTCCACATCGTGTACGAGCGGCTCCTCTCGGCCATCCACAACGAGAACACGCTCGACCTGTACTTCACGCTCGGCCGGCGGCTCGGGCGCCTCCTCTACGAGGGCAAGTGGTTCGACCCCGAGGGCATGATGCTCCGCGAGGGCCTCACGCGCTGGATCGCGCCGGCGGTCACGGGCTCCGTGACGCTCGAGCTGCGGCGTGGCGACGACTGGACCATCCTGAACACGAAGGCTCAGTACATGAGCTACGCGCCCCACAAGCTCTCGATGGAGCGCGTGGAGGAGCCCGCCTTCACCCCCGAGGACCGCATCGGCGCGCTCGAGCTGCAGAACCTGTCCGTGGGCGACAACCGCGAGCTGCTGCTGCACCACCTCGAGGCGGTCCGCGCCCTCGGCTCGAAGGCGGGCGGCCCGAACATCGCCGCGCTCCTCGGCGCAGGCGAGGGCGAGGAAGGCGACGACTAGTCTCGTCGCCCAGGTCGATCCGTCCCTCCTGCCCGCCGGCCCGTCGCAGCGGGCGGGACCCACGCATGCGGCGCCCGCCGCGCCACGAGATTGGGCGCCGCCCGCAAGGTGAAGGCGGGCGGCGCACCACAGGCGGAGCCGCGCGCGCGGCCCCATCCGCATGGGCGCGCTCCGCAACAGCGCCTCCGGGCGCCGCC
>DASSQM010000574.1:0-8094 GCA_035702465.1 Anaeromyxobacter sp.
GTCGAAGTCCGAGCCCACCCCCGAGCTCGCCGACGTGCTCGCCGCGCTCGCCTCGGCCGCCGCCGGCGACCCGGCGCGCCGCATGCCCCTCCTGCTGCGCAGGGCCGCCCTGCTCGAGGCCGGCGCGGACGGCGCCGCGGCGATCGACGCGTACGCGGAGGTGCTGGCGGAGAGCTCGCGCGAGCCCGGCGCGGTCGCCGGCCTCGAGCGGCTCCTCTCGCGCGCGGACACCGCGTCCGCCGCGGCGCGGGTCCTCGAGGACGTGCACCGCGCGGCCGGCGACGCGCGCCGGCTGGCGGAGCTGCTCGAGCGCAGGCTCGCGACCGCGGACGCGGCGGAGCGGACGCCGCTCCTCGCGGAGGTCGCGGCGCTGCACGAGCGGCTCGGCGATCGCGGCGCCGCGTTCCAGGCGAAGCTCCGCGAGCTCGCCGACGCGGTCGGGCGCGGAGCGGACTCTCCCGGCGCCCGCGCCGAGGCGGAGCGCCTCGCGGCCGCGACCGGCGCCTGGCCGGAGCTGGCGCGCGCGCTCGAGGATGCGCTCGGGGCGAGCCTCCCGCGCGAGGCCGCGCTCGACGTGAAGCGCAGGCTCGCCACGATCTCGGCCGAGCGGCTGGGCAAGCTCGACGTCGCGGCGCGCTGGTTCGAGGAGGTCGCGGCGGAGGCGCCGTCCGCCGAGACGCTGGGCGCGCTCGCCCGCGTCTACCGCAGGCTCGGCGCGCACCGCGAGCTGGCGCGCACGTTGGAGCGGCTCGCGGACAAGGCGCCTGCACAGGCGGCACGCAAGGAACTCCTGCTCGAGGTGGCGAAGATCATGGCCGATCGGCTCTCGGACCGCGAAGGCGCCATGGCGGCGTACCGCAAGATCCTCGCCGTCGACCCGGAGGACCCCAACGCGCTCCGGCTCCTCGGCACGCTGCTCGGCTCGGCCGAGCGCTGGGAGGACCTCGTCGAGGTGCTCACGCGCGAGGTCGCCATCGCCGACCGCCAGCCGAACCTCGTGGCGGAGGCCGCCGAGCTGCGCTACCGGCTCGGGCGCATCCGCCACCAGCGGCTCGCGGACCAGGACGGCGCGCTCGGCTGCTACCGCGAGGTGCTCGATCGCGTGCCGCGCCACCCGGCCGCGCTCGTGGCGCTGGAGGAGCTCGCGAAGACGAGCGGGCCCGCCGCCGTCGAGGCCGCCATGCTGCTCGAGCCCATCTACACCGCGGAGGGCGAGCACCAGAAGGTGATCGAGGCGCTCGAGGCGCGCGCCGCGAACGAGACCGAGCCCGCCGCGCGCGCGGCGCTGCTCCGCCGCGTGGCCGAGATCTACGGCGGGCCGCTGCGCAACGCCGAGATGGCGTTCGTGGCGGCGTCGCGGGCGCTCGCGGCCGACCCCGACGCGACCGACGCGCTCGCCACCGCCGAGCGCTTCGCCACCGCCGCCGGGCTCGGGGAGGAGCTCGCGGCGCTGCTCGCGGAGCACGGCGACCGCGCGAGCGACCCCGCCGCGCGCGCGGAGTACCAGCGCCGCATCGCGCGCCTCGCGCGGGACGACGCGGCGCGGGCGGAGGCCTGGCAGAAGGTCCTCGACCTCGTCCCCGACGATCGCGAGGCGATGAGCGGCCTCGTCGAGGCGCTGCGGAGCGGCGCCGACGCGAACGGGCTCGCGCAGGCCATCCGCCGCGCGATCGCGGTGGAGGAGGGGGCCGACGCGCGGGCGCGGCTCCTCGCCGAGCTCGCCGGTGCCCAGGACGAGCGGCTCGGCGACGCCGCCGGCGCCATCCAGACGCTGAAGAAGCTCCTCGACGTGGCGCCGCACGACCGCGAGGCGCTCGCGCGGCTCGACCGCCTGTGCGTGCGCACCGAACGCTGGGTCGATCTCGGCGACGTGCTCTCGCGCGAGATCGAGGCCGCCCACGCCGAGGGCGATCTGGGCTCGATCGTCGTCTACCAGTACCGGCTCGCCGAGCTGAAGGAGGTGCGCCTCCTCGACCGCGACGGCGCGCTGGAGCTGTACGAGGCGGTGCTCGCCGCGAGACCCGATCACCCCGAGGCGATCGCCCACCTCGAGGCGCTGCTCCAGAAGGACCCGTCGAACGGGCGCGCCGCCGCCGCGCTCGAGGCCGCGTACGCCGCGCAGGGCGACGCCGCCCGCCAGGCCGCGGTCCTCGAGGTCCGGGCCGGGGAGCGGCCCGATCCCACCGAGCGCAAGGCGCTCTACGTCGCGCTCGCCGACCTGCGCGAGAAGCAGCTCGAGCAGCCGGAGCTCGCGTTCCTCGCGCTCTGCAAGGCCTTCCGGGAGGAGCCCGCGGATCCGGAGCTCCGGGCCCGCATGGAGACGCTCGCCGAGGCGAGCGGGCACGAGGAGGAGCTCGCCGCCATCTACGAGGACGAGATCGACCGGCTCCCGCCGGCGGACACCGCCGAGGTCGCGCTCCGCCTGGGCGCGCTGTACGAGCACAAGCTCGGCGATCCCGCTCGCGCCGCGACGTTCCTGCGCCGGGCGCTCGCGGTCGATCCAGCCGCGGCGGGCCCCGCGCTCCCCGCGCTGGAGCGCCTGTACGGGCGCCTCGAGTCCTTCCCCGAGCTCGCCGACGTGCTCGCCCGTCGCGCCGCGACGGCCGTGGGCGCCGAGAAGGTGCAGCTCCTGTTCAGGCTCGGTCAGCTCTGCGAGGAGCGGCTCGGTGCGCCCGATCGCGCCGCCGACGCGTACGAGCAGGCGCTCGCGGCCGACCCGCGGCACGTCCCGTCGCTCCGCGCGCTGGAGGCGCTCTACGAGGGCGCGGGGCGCAGGGAGGACCTCTACCGGAACCTCGCCGCGCAGCGCGCGGCGACCGGCGATCCCGCCGCGAAGGAGCGCGTCCTCGCCCGGTCCGCGTCGGTCGCGGGGGACCTGGGCAAGCTCGACGAGGCCGCCGCGCTGTGGAAGGAGCTGCTCCAGCTCCGGCCGCGGCAGGAGGAGGCCCTCGCCGCGCTCGAGGATCTGTACGAGCGGCTCGAGCGCTGGGAGGACCTCGCCCAGCACCTCCGGCTGCGCGTGCAGTCCACCGTGGACCGGCGCGAGATCGCGCGGCTCAACGACAAGCTCGGCACCATCCTCGGCGCGCGGCTCGGCGATCTGTCGCAGGCGGTCGCGTCGTACCGGGCCGTCCTCGAGACGGACCCGCGCAATCGGCGCGCCCTCGAGGCGCTGCGCGACATCCACGCGGCGCAGGGCGAGGTGGAGGCCCTCGCGTCCGTGTACCGGCGGCTCGTCCCCCTCCAGGAGGACGCCGCGGGCGTGAAGAAGGTGCGCATGGAGCTCGCCGAGGTGCTGCTCCGCGCGGGGTCGAAGCGCGAGGCGATCGACCAGGCGAAGCTCGCGTTCGACATCGAGCCGCACGAGGTCGGCGACCTCGTACGCATCGAGGAGATCTTCCGGCAGGCCGGCGCGGCGCAGGACGGCGTGCGCGCCGCCGAGGCGCGCGCGGCGCTCCTCGCCGAGAAGGGCGGCCCCGCGGAGGCCGTGCCGGCGTGGCTCGCGGTGGCGGAGCTCTGGAAGGCGCAGAAGCGGCCCGACGCGGCCGCCGCCGCGCTCGAGAAGGTGCTCGAGTTCGACCCGCCGAACCGCACCGCGTACGAGGAGCTGCGCGCGCTCCACTCCGAGGCCGGGAACTGGCGCGCCTTCGCCCGGATCTGCGACCTCTTCGCGCCGCAGATCGCGGACCCCGCCGAGAAGCTCGCGCTCCTCAAGGAGGTGGCGGGGGTCCACGAGAAGAAGCTCGGCCAGAAGGAGATGAGCTTCCTCGCCTGGTGCCGCGCGCTCTCCGAGGCGCCCGGCGATGCGCAGGCGCTCGCCGAGGCGGAGCGCCTCGCCGAGGAGACGGAGGCGCTCGAGGAGCTCGCCGCCGTCTTCGAGCAGGTCTCGGAGGAGACGCGCGGGATGGCGAAGGCGAAGCTCCTCCTCCGCCTCGGCAAGCTGCGCGACGGGCGGCTCGACGACGTGGAGGGCGCGGAGGCCGCCTACCGGCGCGCGCTCGAGGCGGACCCGGCGAGCCCGGAGGCGCTCGAGGCGCTCACCGAGCTGTTCAAGCGCCGCGGCCGCGTGCGCGACCTCGTCATCACGCTCGAGCAGAAGCTCGAGGCGGCGGCGGGGCTCGACGAGAAGAAGGCCACGCTCGTCGAGGTCGCCCGCATCTACGACGGCGACATGAAGGACACGGAGGAGGCGATCACCGCGCTCCGCCGCGTCCTCGAGCTCGACGGCGGCGACGCCCAGGCGCTCGAGGCGCTCTCGGCGATCTACCGGCGCGAGCAGCGCTGGCAGGACCTCGCGCAGGTGCTCTCCCGTGCGCGCGACCTCGCTCCCGACGACGCGACGCGCATCGCGTACCAGCTCCAGATCGCCCAGCTCCACGAGAACGAGATCCAGGACGACGAGGCGGCGGTGGAGGCCTACCGGACCGTGCTCGGCCTCGACGAGAACGATCGCGAGGCGCTCGCCGGGCTCGAGCGGCTGTACACGAAGCTCGACCGGTTCGCCGAGCTGAACCGCGTGTACGAGCGGCAGATCGCCCTGGCGGAGGACCCGCGCGAGAAGGTGCGCATCCTCGCGAAGAGCGCGGGCATCCACGACGAGAAGCTCCACGACCCGCGCGCCGCCATCGAGAAGAACGAGGCCATCCTCCGCATCGACGGCGGGAACCTGCCCGCGGTGAAGGCGCTCGAGCGGCTCTACCGGGATCAGAAGCTCTCGGACAAGCTCATCAGCGTCATGCAGCACCACCTCGGCCTCGTGTCCGAGCGCAAGGAGCAGGTCGCGCTCGAGGTCGCCGTCGGCGAGGTGTGGTGGAAGGAGATGGCGCGCGTGGACCGCGCCGAGGCGATGTTCAACCACGCGCTCCAGCTCGAGCCGGAGTCGCGCGAGGCGGTCTCGGCGCTCGGGCAGCTCTACGAGCGCAGCGGCAACTGGAACCTCGCGCTCGACATGCTGCGGCGCGAGGCGCGCATCGTCGGCGGCGGCAAGGACGCCGTCCAGGTCCACGTGCGCATGGGGAAGATCTTCGAGGAGATGCTCCTCGATCTTCCCGGCGCGAAGGAGGCGTACGGCCGCGCGCTCCAGCTCGACCCCGGCTGCCTCGACGCGCTGCGCGCGGCGAAGGGCATCGCCGAGCGCGAGCGGGACCGCGATCGCTTCCTCGAGCTGCTCGTGGAGGAGGCCCGCTACGCGCCGGATCCGGCGGAGAAGACCGCGCTCTTCACCGAGGCCGGCCGCATCTACCAGGAGGAGCGCGACGACCGCGACCAGGCGGCGCGCTACTACGAGGAGGCGCTGAAGCGCGCCCCCGGCCACCCGCCGGCGGCGAAGCCGCTCTCCGACATCTACGTCGCGGACGCCCGCTGGAACGACGCGGAGCGCGTGCTCGACGCCGTGGTCGAGGCGCTCTCGCTCGGCGGCGACGCGAAGGAGCTGTGCCGCCAGAGCTACCGGCAGGGCTACGTCGCGGAGAAGCTCGGCAAGAAGGAGAAGGCGCTCCAGTGCTACCGGCGCGCCTTCGAGCTCGACGCGACCTACCTCCCCGCGCTCGAGGGGCTCGGGCACCTGCTCGTCTCCGAGCAGCAGTGGGAGGAGGCGCTCCGCATCTTCACCACCATCATCGTCCACCACCGCGACGGGCTCACGGACCTCGAGGTGGTCGAGACGCACTGGCAGATCGGCGAGATCGCCGACAAGCTCGGCCAGGTCGACCGCGCCGCGAACGCCTTCAAGAAGGCGCTCGAGATCGACGCGGACCACGAGCCCTCGCGCCGGAGCCTCGGCCGCGTGCTCGAGGCGACGGGCGACTGGGAGGGCGCGGTCGAGCAGCGCCAGCGGCTCTTGCCGCTCCTCGAGGGGAAGGCGAAGTTCGACACGTACGTCGCCATCGGCGAGGCCTGTCGCGACAAGCTCAAGGATCCGTACCAGGCCATCGACGCGTTCCTGGGCGCCTCGCGCATCGATCCGACGTCGCTCCCCGTGACCGAGGCGCTGCTCGGCCTCTACCGCGAGACGAAGCAGGGCCAGAAGGCCGCGGACGTCCTCGCGCAGATCGTCCGCCGCCCCGAGGTGCACGCGGATGCGGCGCGCGCCGCCAAGCTCCACCTCGCGCTCGCCGGGATCCTGCGCGACGAGGTGAAGGACGAGAGCGCCGCGGTGGCGGAGCTGGAGAAGGCGCTCGATCTCAACCCGCGCCTCGTGCAGGCGTTCGGCCAGATCGAGGAGACCCTCACGAGGGAGAAGCGCTGGAAGGATCTGGAGCAGGCCTACGTCCGCATGATCCAGCGGCTCCCCAAGGGGCCCGAGGCGGCGCAGGCGCGCCTCGCGCTGTGGAAGACGCTCGGCGACCTGTACCGGAACGTGCTCAAGGACGACGACGGCGCGCGCACGGCGTACCAGGTGGTGGCGAAGGCGGATCCGGAGGACGCGGTCTCGCTCGAGACCTACGCCGACCTCGCCGCGAAGAAGCCGGGCGAGGACAAGGAGGCGATCGCCGCGTACCGGCAGCTGCTGCGCACCGGGGCCAAGGCTGCGCGCGCCGCGTCCGCGCTCGTGACGCTGCACGCGTCGCGCAAGGAGTACGACCAGGCCTACTCGGCCGCGCAGGCGCTCGCGCACCTCCTCGGCCAGGCCTCGCAGGAGGAGATCCAGGTCGTCTCGCGCCTGCGCAAGTTCGCGCGCGAGCAGGCGACGCGCTCCCTCGACGACGAGGGCTGGAGCCTGCTCCTCCACGAGCGGCTCCAGGGACCGCTCGCGGACATCCTGACGCTCCTCGCCGTGCACGCGCGGCCGATGTTCGTGCAGAAGGAGAAGGACCTCGGCCTGAACCCGAAGAAGGACGAGCTCGACGTGCAGGGCTCGATGCTCTTCTTCGCGAACATGTTCAAGTACGTGGAGCGTACGCTCGGCATGAAGGGGCTCCGCCTCTTCCGGCGCGACGAGGTCCCGTCGCGACTCCAGCTCGTGCCGACCGAGCCGCCGGGGATGCTCGCGAGCCAGGAGATGTTCTCGGAGCGGCCCAAGAAGGAGCTGTGGTTCGCGATCGCGAAGGCCATGGCGTTCGCGCGGCGCGAGCTCTTCCTCGCGCGGCTCATGCCCCACGACCAGCTCGACCTCGTGTTCCAGGCGGCGTGCTCCGTCGGGACGTCGAGGTTCGTCGTCACCGCCGATCCGCACCTCGTGGAGAAGCTCAAGCGCGAGCTCGAGCGCACCTTGCCGGAGAACGTGCGCAAGAACACGCTCAAGCTCCTCGCGCGGGCGTACTGTGACGTGCAGCACCCTGGCGACGTGCGCGCGTACCTCGACGGCGCGGAGCTCACCTCGAACCGGGTGGGCGCGCTCCTGGCGGGCGACCTCGAGGTGGTGCGGCGTGGGGTGGTGCAGGAGAAGCCGCAGGTCTCGAAGCTCAGGGACGACATGCGCCTCAAGGACCTGGCGGTGTTCTGCGTCTCGGAGGAATACGGGAGGCTGCGCGAGAAGCTCGGGCTCTCGTGCGTCGTCTCGGGTTAGATTCGGGGAACGGGGCCCATGAAATTCACCTGCGAGAGCTGCGCCGCGCAGTACATGATCTCGGACGAGAAGGTCGGACCGTCCGGGGTGAAGGTCCGCTGCAAGAAGTGCGGGCACGTCATCCTCGTGCGCCGGGGCGTGACCGTTCCCGCCGAGGCCGTCGCCGCGGCGTCCGCCGCGGCGAGCGCGCCTTCGCCGGAGCCGGCCGCCGCGCACGCGGGCGGCGCGAACGGGGCGGCCGCGCCGGCGGCCTCCGGCCTGGAGGCCGAGCTGGGGCAGGCGTTCGATCACGCGTTCGGGGACGGCCCCTCTGCGCCGGCCGCCGCGCCCGCCGCGCCGCCGGCCGACGCCTCCGCGCCGGCGGCTGCCGGCGATCTCGCCGCGACGCAGCTCATGGGCCACGAGGACGCCGCCAAGGTCTTCGCCGACAAGCCCGCGATCTCCGCCGCGACCGAGTGGTACGTCGCCATCGGCCAGGCGCAGGTCGGCCCGCTGCCGCTCGGCGAGGTGAAGAAGAAGTGGGAGGCGGGCGACATCGGCCCCGACTCGCTCGTGTGGCGCCCCGGCATGGCCGACTGGGCGCCCCT
>DASSQM010000575.1:0-4272 GCA_035702465.1 Anaeromyxobacter sp.
TCCGGCGCGATCTACAAGCGCGGCGAGGACGGCATCGTCCTCTCGTCGCAGGAGAAGTGCAGCGGCTGGCGCATGTGCGTCTCGGCCTGCCCGTACAAGAAGGTCTACTTCAACTGGGCCACGGGCGAGTCCGAGAAGTGCATCCTCTGCTACCCGCGCCTCGAGGCGGGGGAGGCCCCGGCGTGCTTCCACACGTGCGTGGGCCGCATCCGCTACCTCGGCGTGCTCCTCTACGACGCCGATCGGCTCGAGGAGGTGGCGCGCGCGCCCGAGCCGGAGCTCGTCGCGGCGCAGCGCAGGCTCGTCCTCGACCCGGCGGATCCGGCCGTCGCCGCGGCGGCGCTCGCGAGCGGCGTGTCGCCGGCGATCCTGGACGCAGCGCGGCGCTCGCCCGTGTTCCGCTTCGTGAAGGAGTGGGAGCTCGCGCTGCCGCTCCACGCGGAGTTCCGGACGCTGCCGATGACCTTCTACGTGCCGCCGCTCCTGCCCGCGGCGGCGGACGCCGCCCACCACGCGGACGGGGACCTCTTCGGCTCGCTCGACGCATCGCGCCTGCCGCTGCAGTACCTGGCGCGCCTGTTCGGCGCCGGGAACGCCCAGCCGCTGCGGGCCGCATACCGCAAGCTCGTCGCCGTCCGCGTGCACCGGCGCGCCCGCCAGGTCGCGGACGTCCAGGCGGCCGCGGCGGCGCGGGCGCTCGACGAGGCGGGGCTAACGCCCGCGCAGGCGGACGAGATCTACCGGCTCACCTCGCTCGCCGACCTCTCCCAGCGCGTGGTGATCCCGCCGCTCGGGCGCGAGGACGCGACGGAGCCGGCCGCCGAGCCGCAGGCACGGTACGCGAGCGGCCTCGGGTACCTCCGCCCGTTGGTCGGGAGGTGACGCCATGAAGGACCTCCTCGACGATCGCCGGAGGCTCGCGTGCGCCGCGCTGTGCGAGCTCCTCTCGTACCCTCGCGACGACCTCGGGCCGCTCGCCCGGCGCCTCGCCGCGATCGCGGGCAGGGGGACCGCGGAGGCCGCCGCGCTCTCGCGCTTCGCGGCCGCGGTGGAGGCGTTCCCGCCCGGCGCCATCGAGGAGCTCTACACGAGCACCTTCGACGTCGAGCCCGCCTGCGTCCCGTACGTGGGCGTCCAGCTCCTCGGCGACGGCGACACGCTGCGCGGCCTCCTCCTCGCGAAGCTCGCCGAGCTGTACGCGCACGAGGGCTACACCCCGCGCGAGGAGCTCCCGGACCACGTCGCCGAGGTGCTGGGGTTCCTCGCGGTGGCGGCGCCCGGCGCCGCGCGCGACGACCTCGTGCGCGACGGCCTGCTCCCCGCGCTCGGGAAGATGGTGGACGCGCTCGAGGAGCGCGGCAACCCGTATCGCGAGGTGCTCGCGGCGGCGCGCGAGCTCCTCGCTCCGCTCGGCGTCGCTACCGACGCACGGGCGGCCGTGGAGGTGCGCCCGTGAGCGACTCCTTCCTGTTCGGCGTCTTCCCGTACGTCGCCGTCGCGGTGGCGATCGGCGGCCTCGCCTGGCGGTACCGCGCCCTCCGCAGCACCATCGGCGCGCGCTCCTCGCAGCTCCTCGAGGGCCGCGCGCTGTTCTGGGGATCGGTGCCGTGGCACCTCGCCATCCTCGCCGTGCTCGCCGCGCACGCGCTCGCGGCGGTCGCGCCGGTCGCGTTCGCGCGCCTCCTCGGCTCGCCGGTGCGGCTCTGGATCGTCGAGATCACCGGGCTCGCGCTCGGCGCGCTCGCGCTCGGCGGGATCGCGGTCCTCGTCGTCCGCCGCCTCGGGCTCGCCCGGGGCGCGACGGCGCCGATGGACTGGGCCGTGCTCGCGCTCCTCCTCGTGCAGGCCGCCTCGGGCCTCTTCATCGCGTTCGCGATGCGCTGGGGCTCGGTCTGGTACCTCTACACCGCCGCGCCCTGGCTGGCGTCGCTCGGCCGGCTCTCGCCCGACGTCGAGCGCATGGCGGTCCTGCCGTTCATCGTGAAGCTGCACGCGGTGAACGCGTTCTTGCTCGTGGCGCTCGTGCCGCTCTCGCGGCTCGTTCACGTCACGCGCATCCCGCTCGCGTACCTGTGGCGGCCGCCGCAGCTCGTGGTGTGGCGGCAGGCGACCGCGCTCGCGGGCGGCGGCGCCGTCGCGCTCGGCGGCGGCGCGGCGCCGGACCTGCGCCCCGCGGAGGTGCCCGCGCCCGCTCCGGCCCGGCTCCCCGGGCGCGTCCTCGTGCGCTGGAACCCCGAGGACAAGGCCTTCTGGGCCGCGGAGGGACGCGCCGTCGCGCGCCGGAACCTCTGGATCAGCGTCTTCGCGCTCTTCCTCGCCTTCGCGGTGTGGATGGTCTGGAGCGTCGTCGCGGTCAAGCTGCCCTCGGTCGGCTTCCGGTTCACGACGAACCAGCTCTTCTGGCTCGCGGCGCTGCCGGGCCTCTCGGGCGCCACGCTGCGCATCTTCTACGCGTTCGTGGTGCCGATCTTCGGCGGGAGGCGCTGGACGGCGCTCTCCACCGCGTCGCTCCTCGTGCCCGCGCTCGGCATCGGCTTCGCGGTGCGCGACCCGACCACGTCCTACGGGACGTTCCTCGCTCTCGCGCTCCTCACCGGGCTCGGAGGGGCGAACTTCGCGTCGAGCATGTCGAACATGAGCTTCTTCTTCCCGCGCGCGGAGAAGGGCACCGCGCTCGGCCTCAACGCCGGCCTCGGGAACCTCGGCGTCTCGGGCGTGCAGTTCGCCGTCCCGCTCGTCATCGCGGGCGGCGTCCTGGGCGGCCTCGCCGGCGCCCCGCAGCGGACCGCGTCCGGCGCCGAGGTGTGGCTCCAGAACGCCGCGTTCGTCTGGGTGCCGCTCATCGTCGCCGCGACGCTGCTCGCCTGGTTCGGCATGAACGACATCGCGAGCGCGAAGGCGTCGTTCAAGGACCAGGCGGTCATCTTCCGGCGCAAGCACAACTGGATCGCGTGCGTCCTCTACCTCGGGACCTTCGGCTCGTTCATCGGCTTCTCGGCGGGCCTCGCGCTCCTCACGAAGTCGGCGTTCCCGGAGGTGGATCCCACCCGCTACGCGTTCGTCGGCCCGCTCCTCGGCGGGCTGGCGCGGCCCGTCGGCGGCTGGCTCGCGGACCGGCTGGGCGGGGCGCGCGTGACCTTGTGGACCTTCGTCGCGATGGGCCTCGCCGGCCTCGGCGTGGAGCTGTTCCTGCCGCAGCACGGCTCGGGCGGGAGCTTCGCGGGGTTCCTCCTCATGTTCGTCGTGCTGTTCGCGGCGACGGGGATCGGCAACGGGTCCGTCTACCGCATGATCCCGGTGATCTTCTCGACGTTCCACCAGCGCCGCGCCGGCGCGGGCGACCTCGCCCAGGCGCAGGCGCAGAAGGACGCGCTCAAGGAGGCGAGCGCGGTGGTCGGGTTCGTCTCGGCGATCGCGGCGTACGGCGCGTTCTTCGTGCCGCGCACGTTCGGCGTGTCGATGGAGCTCACCGGGCAGCCGATCTGGGCGCTGTACGCGTTCCTCGCGTACTACGCGATCTGCGTCGCGGTCACCTGGTGGTTCTACGCGCGCAAGGGCGCGGAGGTGAGCTGCTGACGCCGGCGGGGGGCGAGCTCGCTCACCTTCACGAGCTCGAACCCCCGCGCGCGCAGGCCGGCCACGATCGCGGGCAGCGCCTCGGCGGTGTGGAACCGCCGGTGGTTCACGTGCATGACCACGATCGATCCGGGCCGCGCCTGGCGCAGCACCCAGCGGACGAGCGCGTCCGTCGTGGCGCGCGCGTCGGGATCGCCGGACGGGAGGTCGTACTCCACGGTGGTGAGGCCGAGCTCGGAGGCGATGCGGAGCACGCGCGCGTCGTACTCGCCGTACGGAGGGCGGAAGAGCGTCGGAGCGCGGCCCGTCTCCGCGGCCACGACGGCCTGGGTGCGGAGGAGCTCGTCGCGGATCGCCGCGTCGGGGAGCCGGGTGAGGTGCGGGTGCGAGAACGTGTGGTTCCCGATCTCGAAGAGCGGGTTGCGCGCCAGGGCGCGAAGCTCCGGCCGCTCCTCCACCGCCCACCCGCCGCCGACGAAGAACGTCGCGGGAACGTGCAGGGCCTCGAGCACCGCCGGGATGCGCGGATCGTAAGGCCTCGGGTCGCGCGTCGTGCAGGCGTCGAACGTGAGCGCGATGCGGCGCAGCGAGCGCGGGCCGTGCTCGAGCGCGGCGGGGACCGCCGCCCCGGACGCGAGCGCGGCCGGCGCCGCCGCACGGACGGCGGCCGGCAGGCCGAGGAGCGAGAGGGCGAGG
>DASSQM010000576.1:0-3828 GCA_035702465.1 Anaeromyxobacter sp.
GCGAGGCGGGCTACGGCCGCGAGCGGTGGCGCGTGTTCGGGGGCATCCGCTGGACCGAGCTCGGGCTCGGCGGCCCCGACGAGGACGACGACCACGACGGCGTCCCGAACCGCATCGACCTCTGCCCGCACGAGCCCGGCCCGCCCGAGCTCGACGGCTGCCCGGACTCCGACGGCGACGGGATCCCGGATCGCGAGGACCGCTGCCCGCACGAGCCGGGGCCGGCCGAGAACGACGGCTGCCCGGTGAAGGTGGACGAGACCGCCGTCGAGATCGAGACCGAGCGCCTGACGGTCAAGGACTCGATCCAGTTCGACACGGCGAAGGACACCATCAAGCGGCAGTCCTTCCCGATCCTCGATCAGATCGCCAAGCTCCTGAACGACCACGCGGAGCTGAAGAAGATCCGCGTCGAGGGCCACACGGACAACGTCGGCTCCGCCAGCTACAACAAGGACCTGTCGGAGCGACGCGCCGCGTCCGTCGTGCGCTACCTCGTCGGGAAGGGCGTCGCGCGCTCGCGGCTCGAGCCGGCGGGCTTCGGCTTCGAGCGGCCCGTCGCCTCGAACGCGACGGCGCTCGGGCGGGCGAAGAACCGGCGCGTGGAGTTCCGCATCGTCCAGTGACGACGACACCCAGGCTGGCCATCTTCGATCTCGACGGGACGCTCGTCGACTCGCTCGACGATCTCCACGCGTCGGTGAGCCACGCGCTCCGCGCCCTCGGGATCCCGCCGCGCACGCGCGCGGAGGTCCACGGTTACGTCGGCGAGGGCGCGCGCATGCTCGTCGAGCGCTCCATCGCCCCGCGCACGGACCTCCTCGAGCCGGCGCTGGCGGCGTGGCGCGCGCACTACGAGGAGCACTGCCTCGACCGGACGCGTGCCTACCCCGGGATCGACGAGCTCCTCGGCCGCGCCGGTCGCGTCCTCGCCGTGCACACCAACAAGCCCGGAGCGCTCGCGCGCAAGATCCTCGCGGGCCTGGGGCTCCTTCACCGGTTCACCGCCGTGACGGGCGGCGACGAGGCGCCCCGCAAGCCGGACCCGACGGGCGTCCGCGCGATCATGGCGCGCGTGGGCGCCGCGCCGGCGGACGCGGTCCTCGTCGGCGACAGCCGCGTCGACGCGGCGACCGCGCGGGCCGCCGGCATCCCTTTCGTCGCCGTGACGTGGGGCTTCGGCTCGCGGGCGGAGCTCGCGGCGACGGGGCCCGTCGCGATCGTGGACAGGGCGGCGGAGCTGGCGCCGTGGGTGGCGTGAGGAGTCGAGGTCGCAGTCGGTGGCGCGGCCGAGGTCGAAAACTCGCCGCCCCCGCCCGAGCGTGCTACGCCGACTGCCATGATCCGCCTCGCGCTCAAGCTCGCGCTCGCGGCCGCGGCGCTCTGGGCGCTCTGGACGTTCGTCCCGGTCCACGGCCACACGCTCGCGGATCGCTGGCGCGCCGCGGGCAGGAGCCCGATCGGATTCCTCGAGCGCGCGCGAGACGAGATCGCCGGGCGCAGCCGCGCGGCGGCGAAGCCGCAGGCGCGCAGCCCCAGATCCGGCGACCCGCGCGAGCGCCCCGCCGAAGGCCACACGGAGTCGGATCGCAAGGCGGTCGACCGGCTGCTCTCCGACCGGCTGTCCCGGTAAGAAGCCTCGCACCCCCTTCACAGCGGCACCCGCCTCTGCGGGGGGAGAACGTTTTCCCCCGCACCCCCCAACGCGAGCGCCACCTCGAGCGCGTCGCGCCCCATCACTTCTTGCGCCGTCCTCCGCCACGTCCCCACCTTGTTCGGGAACCCGCTGCGCGGGGCGGAGGTGGACATGGGGTGGTCGGCGGTCGCGGCGGCGCTGTTCCTCGCGGGGCCAGGCGCGGCGGGGCGCGCGCTCTACACCGAGATCAAGGCGCAAGCTCCCGCCCCCGCGCCGCAGGCCGCGGCGGGGCTCCCCGATCTGTCGCGCCTCGCGGAGAACGCCATCCCCGCCGTGGTGGGCGTGATCACGACGCAGGCGCCGCCCCCCGGCGCGGACGACGACCAGCTCAAGGACCTCTTCGAGCGCCTCCACGAAGGACCCCGTCGCGGCATCGGCTCGGGGTTCATCATCCAGCGCGACGGCTGGATCCTCACGAACGCGCACGTGGTCGAGGGCTCCGCCCGCATCGAGGTCGACCTCGGCGGGGGCGCGCCGAAGCTGCCCGCGAAGGTCATCGGCGCCGACGCGGAGTCGGACGTCGCGCTGCTCAAGATCGACGCCGGGCGTCCCCTTCCGACCGTCCCGCTCGGCGACTCCGACCGGATCTCGATCGCGGAGTGGGTGCTCGTGATCGGCAGCCCGTTCGGCCTCGATCACACGGTGACGAAGGGCATCGTGAGCCACACCGGCCGGACCGACATCTCGCCGGTGGGGCGGCCCGGCTCGTACGACTTCATCCAGACCGACGCGTCGATCAACCCCGGCAACTCGGGCGGTCCCATCCTCAATCTCCGCGGCGAGGTGATCGGCATCGCCACCGCCGTGAACGCGACGGGCCAGGGCATCGGCTTCGCGATCCCGATCAACATGGCGAAGGAGATCGTCGGCCAGCTGCGCGACAGGGGCCGCGTCGTCCGGAGCTGGCTGGGTGTCGCGGTCCGCGAGGCGCCGCCCGAGCCCGGGCTCGTCCGGGCGGCGGGCGTGGTCGTGACGGAGGTCGCGATGGGCGGCCCCGCCGCCGCCGCCGGCATGCAGGTCGGGGACGTCATCACCGGGTTCCAGGGCCACGACATCCGCAACTCCGGCCGCCTCCGCTGGTACGTGTCGACGGCGGGCGTCGGTCGCGAGGTCGAGGTGAAGGTCCGCCGGGGCGGCGCCGAGCGCTCGGTGCGCGTCTCGCTCGCCCAGGTCCCGGCCGCGGAGGAGGCCAAGGCGCACGCCCAGGCCGTCCTCGGCTCCGATTGACCCGGCCGGAGCGCCCTGCTATCTAGCGCGCTCCATATGGCCGAGACGACTGCCGAGAAGACCAAGGCGACGAAGAGGAAGGCCCCCGCGGCCAAGGCCGCGGGCAAGAAGGCCTGCTCCGTCCAGGGCTGCAAGCGCGCGTACCGCGCGAAGGGCCTCTGCTTCTTCCACTACAAGAAGTGGCGGCGCGGCGAGCTCGAGGGGCGCCCGGCGCGCTGGATCGCGTGCTCCAAGCCCGAGTGCAAGAAGAAGGTCTTCGCGCACGGGCTCTGCCAGGAGCACTTCGACGCCTGGAAGAAGAGCCGCAAGAAGAACCAGGTGCCCGGCGAGGCCGCCGCTGCCGCGCCCGCGGCCCCGGCCGCGCCCGAGGCTCCCGCCGCCTAGCGGGGGTCTTGCCCCGCGCGCCCGACGATCCGCTCGAGCGCGCGGAGCGCGCCCGCGAGCAGCTCCGCCTCGCGCTGCGTCGGCTCGGCGCGCGCGAGCACCCGCCTCAGCTCCTGCAGGATCGGCTCCGGGTTCTGGGGGTTCAGGAACCCGGCGGCGGAGAGGAGCGCCCGCGCGGCGTCCCACACCGCCTCCACCGTCTCGTGGCGCGCCGGGTCGGGCGGCGCTCCCGCCGCAGCCGTGCCGGGTTCGGCGCGCGCCGCCGCCGCGATCTCGTAGGACACCACCGCCACCGCCTGCGCCAGGTTCATCGAGTCGTATGCCGGCGAGGTCGGGATCGTGCAGACCGCGTGGCAGAGCGCGAGCTCCGCGTCGGAGAGCCCTCGCCGCTCCTCGCCGAAGACCACCGCGACCTCGCCGCCGGCGCTCCGCCGCGCCACCTCCGCCCCGAGGGCGCGCGGATCCAGGCTCGGGCGGCCCTCGATCGCCCGCGACGTCGTGCCGCACACCCACGTGGCAGG
>DASSQM010000577.1:0-2384 GCA_035702465.1 Anaeromyxobacter sp.
GAGCTGGCACGCCACGAGGCCGTGCAGCACGAACCCGTCCCCGCTCCGCAGCCGCTGGTACGCGAGCGCGGCGGGGATTCCGTTCGCGCGGAGCAGCGCCGCGAGGAGGTGGCACTTCGCGTAGCAGAAGCCCGTCCCCTCGCGGAGCACCTCCGACGCCGTGCACGTGATCGCGTCGGAGGGACGATCGTTCGTGTGGACGATGCGATCGCGCACCCAGGCGTAGGCGCGGCGGGCGGTCGCGACCGGATCGTCGCCGCGCAGCTCGGCGGCGAGCGCGCGGATCGTCGGATGGCCGTGGTCGATGACGTCGGTCTCGCGGAGGAAGGGGTCCATCGGGTCCGCGAGGGTAACGCCTGCGGGCGGCCGCGGGAAGCCACCTTCCGTAAGGTACCAAGACCAGCTACGCGGTGCGGCGTCGTCCCGCCCGTGTGCGGGCGATCCGCGCCGCGAGCCGCAGCGCGGCGATCATCGAGTCGGCGCTCGCCTTCCCCTTCCCCGCGATGCCGTAGGCGACGCCGTGGTCGGGGCTCGTGCGGACGATGGGGAGGCCGAGCGTGACGTTCACCGCCGGATCACCGCCCACCGCATCGAGCAGCTTCACCGGGATGAGGCCCTGGTCGTGGTAGAGCGCCACCACCGCGTCGAACTCGCCCCGCGCGGCGCGGAAGAAGATCGAGTCCGCGGGGAACGGGCCGTCGGCCGGCGCCCCGGCGCGGGCGGCCCGGGCGAGGGCGCGGCGGAGGAGCCCGCCCTCCTCGCCGCCGAACGCGCCCTCCTCGCCGGCGTGCGGGTTGAGCGCCGCGAGCGCGAGGCGCGGGCGGCGGATTCCGAGGTCCTCCCGCAGGGCCCGATGCGCCACGACGAGCGTCTCGGCGATCCGCGCCGGGGTGAGGAGGCGCCGGATTCGCCCGAACGCCACGTGGTTCGTGGCGAGCGCGACGCGGAGGCGATCGCCCGCGAGCATCATCACGGACCGGCGCACGCCGCAGCGCGCCTCGAGCCACTCGGTGTGGCCGACGAAGCCGGGGAGCGCGCGCGCCACCTGCGCCTTCGACACGGGCGCCGTGCAGAGCGCGTCGGCGTCCCCGCGCCGCACGGCGCCGAACGCCGCCTCGAGGTACGCGAGCTGCGCCGCGCCCGCCGCGGGGACGGGCTTCCCGGGCCGGATCGCCGACGCGGGGAGCGCGCCGACCGGGACGAGCGCGCCGCGGCGCGGGAGCGGGCCGCCGGCGGGTGCCACCGGGATCGCGGCGCCGCGGAGCTCGCGGGCGAGGACGCGGGGATCTCCGAACACGAGCGGCGCGATCTCGCCGCGCACGGCGCGGAGGGCCTTGGCCGTCACCTCGGCCCCGACGCCGGACGGGTCGCCGAGCGAGATGGCGATTCGCGGGACGTTCAGCTCCGCAGCTCCGGGATCTTCACCTCGATGAGCGCGCCCTTCTTCAGCTCCTCGATGTACGCCTGCCGGTACGAGCCGACCTGCTCCTCGTACATGCGGTTGCGGATCTCCTCCTTCGCCTCGTCGAAGGACTTGCCGCCGGCGGACCGCCGTCCCTCCACCTTGAGGATGTGGAGGCCCGGGCCGGCGCGGACGAGCGGGGACACCTGCCCGTCCTTCAGCGCGAACGCGGCGTCCTCGAGCTGCTTCTGGACGGTGCCCCTGCGCAGCCAGCCGATGTCGCCGCCGTCCGCGGCGGACGGGCCCTTCGAGACCTCGCGCGCCACCTTGGCGAAGTCCTCGCCGGTGCGGAGCCGCTGCAGGACGCGCTCGCCCTGCGCGCGCGCCTTCTCCTCCTCCGACCGCGACGCGCCCTCGGGGAGCGGCAGGAAGATGTGGCGGACCTTGAGCTCCTCCTCGCCGCCGAACTCCTGCGGGTGCGTCTGGTAGTAGTTCTTCACGTCCGCGTCGGAGAGCTTCACGCGGCCGCGCACCTTGTACTGGAGCACCTGGTAGGTCTCGAGCTCGCGGCGCACCTGCTGGCGGAACGAGGTCCGGTCCAGGCCCTGCTCCGCGAGCGCGCGGTCGAGCTGCGCGTCGTCGAACCGGTTGCGCGCCTTGATGTCGGCGATGGCGGCGTCGACCTGCGCGTCGGTCGTCTCGAGCTGCAGCACCTCCGCCTGCTTGGACAGGAGCTTCTCGGCGACGACGACGTCGAACGCGCGGCGCAGGGCGGCGCGCCGGGCCTCGTCCCGCGCAGGGCCGGGGTCCATGCGCTCGGCGCGCGCCCACTCGGGGCCGGCGCGATCCTCGAGGTCGGAGAGGGTCACGACCTCGCCGTTCACGGTGGCCGCGACGCGGTCCACGACCTCGCCGGCGGCGAGCGCCGAGGCGAGCGAGAGGGCGATCGGGAGGGTCGAGATCACGGCGTCACCGAGGCGAG
>DASSQM010000578.1:0-11032 GCA_035702465.1 Anaeromyxobacter sp.
GTCACGAACGAGGAGCTCACCCGGTACATGGAGACGTCCGACGCCTGGATCCAGGAGCGCACCGGGATCCGCGAGCGCCGCTGGGTGCGCGAGGGGACCGAGAACTCGGACCTCGCGCTCGCGGCGGCGAAGCAGGCGCTCGACCGCGCTGGCTGGCAGGCGAGCGACATCGAGGCCATCGTCTACGCCACGCTGTCGACGGATCACATGTTCCCCGGCGACGGCTGCTTCCTCCAGGCGAAGCTCGGAATCCCGGGCGTGCCCGCCATCGACGTGCGGAACCAGTGCTCGGGGTTCCTCTACGGGCTCGCCGTCGCCGACGCCTGGATCCGCGTCGGGATGTACAGGCGGATCCTGCTCGTCGGCTCGGAGGTCCACTCCACCGGGCTCGACGTCTCGACGCGCGGACGGGACGTGGCCGTCATCTTCGGCGACGGCGCGGGCGCGGCGCTCCTCGAGGCGACGGACGATCCGGGCCGCGGCGTCCTCTCGGTCCACCTGCACGCGGACGGCCGCGGCGCGCGCGACCTGTTCGTCGACGCGCCGGGCTCGATGTACCACCCGCGCGTGCAGGCGAGGATGCTCGAGGACGCGTCCATCTACCCGGTGATGGAGGGCCAGAAGGTCTTCAAGAACGCCATCACCAAGATGCCCGCGGTGGTCCGCGAGGCGCTCGACCAGCACGGCCTCGCGGCGAGGGACCTCAAGGTCCTCATCCCGCACCAGGCGAACCTGCGCATCAGCCAGATGGTGCAGCGCAGCCTCGAGCTGCGGGACGACCAGGTGTTCAACAACATCCAGAAGTACGGGAACACCACCGCCGCGTCGATCCCGCTCGCCCTCGCGGAGGCGGTGGAGGAGCGCGGCATACGCCGCGGCGATCTGGTGGGCCTGTGTGCATTCGGGGCCGGCTTTACTTGGGCGAGCGCCCTGGTACGCTGGTGACGCCGAGCAGGACCGCGGGCCGGAGGGGCCCGGAGCGACCAGGGCGCAGGGGGAGCGCACAGGAGACGGAGAAGGGCGACCGTGCGCCGCAACGGTTCTGAGGCGTCGTCCAATGGCAGGACTGCGGACTTTGGATCCGCGTATGAAGGTTCGAATCCTTCCGCCTCAGCCAATTCCGGCGCGAAGCCGGCCAATCTGAGGGCGGAGGTGAAGCCGCTCGCGCGCCCGCCGCACGTCCTCCTCGTCGCCCTGGGGACCGTCTCGCCGAAGCTCGTCCACGCCGCCGGCGACGCGCTCAAGGACACGCTCGAGATGGGCGCGAAGATCGCCCCGTCCCTCGACCGCCCGCAGTACGCGTTCAACAAGGACCGCGGCCAGTATCACGCGACGTCGATCCTCCGCCGGCTCGCGTCCCTGCGGACGCAGGCGGTGCCGGTCGTCGGCGTGGTGGACGTCGACCTCTTCCTCCCGGACGCGCCCTACGTCATCGGCGACGCGGACCGCGACGCGGGCGCCGCGGTGTTCTCGCTCTCGCGGCTCTCGCACGCGGACCCCGACAAGGTGAAGCGGCGCGCGCAGGTCGAGACCGTGCACGGCGCCGGTCACCTGCTCGGCCTCTCGCACTGCACGGACTTCCGCTGCGCGATGTTCTTCTCCCGCGACGCCGCCGACTCGGACCGCAAGGGCCCGGGGCTCTGCGCGAGCTGCCGCGCGGCGCTCGGGCTCACGCCGCGGTAGACCTCCCGGATGTTGCAGCTGTGCCAGCGCCGGTCGGCGAGCTGCGGCGCGTGCTGCGGGCTCTACAACCGCGCCGACCTCTCGCGCGCGGGGATCCGCGCCGAGCTGTCGCGCCGGACGCGCGCGCTGCGCGGGGTCGAGCGGACGGCCGAGGCGTTCCGCGCGGCGGCGGCCGCGGCAGGGCGCGGCGCGCCGGCTCCGCTCTTTCCCTCCGTCCGCGTCTGCCCGCTCCTCGGCTTCCTCGACGACGCGGAGACGCGGGTCGGCTGCCTCGCGCACCCCGCCGCGACGGGCGGCGCCGACCTGCGCGACTGCGGCGCCTACCACGCGGGGATCTGCGAGTCGTTCCTGTGCCCGAGCCACTCCTGGCTCACGGAGGAGGAGGCCGCGCTCGCCGAGGCGGCGACGGGCGACTTCCACCTGTACGGCCTCGTCGTCACGGACGTGCCGTTCCTGCGCGCCGCGCTCGCCGCGGTCGCGGACGGCGCCGGCGCGCGGGTCGAGCTGCGGCACCTCTCGCACGCGCCGTTCCGGGCGGCGCTGGGTGCGCTCCTCGCGACGAAGGAGGAGCTCGCGCCCGGCTCCGAGGGGCTCTTCGGCGCGTTCGCGCCGGGCCCGGACGGCGAGCCCGTGCCGCGGCGGATCGACTACGCCGCGATCGGCCGCGGCGCGTCGCCGTACGACGAGATCCTCCGCTGCGTCGGCGCCGACCCGCGGAGCGGGAACGACCTCGACGCGCTCGAGGCCGAGGTGCGGCGCCGGCTCGACGCCTGCTGCCGCGCGTTCCCGGCGTGAGGTCCGGGGCGGACGCTCAGGCGCGGGCGGCGCGGAAGCCGCGGCCGCAGCCGTGCGCGCGCGGGCCCGTGCGGACGAGCTCGGCGAGCCGGGCGCGCTGATCCGGATCCAGCGTCGCGTGGATGCGCGAGAGCGCCTCGGCGAAGCGCGCGCGCAGCTCGCGCGCGCGGGCGAGGCGGGCGTCGAGCGCCGCGGAGACGCGGGCGGCGTCCACGGCGGGCGCGGCGATGAGGTCGGCGAGGTCCGCGCGGAGCCCCGCCGCGTCGCCGCGGAGGGCCTGGAGCGCCTCGGCGAGCGCGTCGGTCTCGGCGAGCACGGCGCGCTCCTGCTCGGGCCGCGCGCCGATGCGGCGCAGCACGCGGCGCGCGCCGAACCGGGCGCCGCGGTGCCGCCAGCGGCGCCACATGGCGCGCCGCACGAGGCCGGCGAGGATGAGGACGGTGAGGGCGCCCGCGGCGCCCGTGACGAATGCGGTCATGGCGTGATGCCTCCCTGGGACACGCCCGGGATCGTGCGCCGCGCTTCTTCCACGTCCGCTGCGCGAGCGTGAAGAAGCGTGAAGCCGCCGCCCGCCCCCGCGGGGGCGCGGGCCGGCGCGTCAGGCGCGGCCGGCGCGTCGCACGACGTCGCGCACCGCGGCGGCGATCTCCGCGGGCGCCTCCTCCTGGAGGAAGTGACCCGCGGGGACGCGCGTCACGAGGGCGCCGGGCAGCGCCTCCTCGACGCTGCGGAGGGCGCGCGCGAGGATGGGATCGCGCTCGCCCCACACGATCGCGGCCGGGCCGCGGAAGGCCTTCGCGACGGCGAGGCTCCGCTCGAGCCCGGCCATCGAGGGGTGCGCGGCCGCCGCGCTCCCGTACGGCACCATGCGCGCCAGCGCGAGCGGGGCGGTTCGGTCCGCGAACCGCCGCAGCGGCCAGCGGTAGGCGCGCGCGACGTCGCCGCGGATCGAGCCGCGGTCGGCCTGCGTCGTGTGGAGCGCGTTCTGCGGGAACCCGAGCAGCCTGAACGCGACGTCCGAGAGCACCGGCGTGTTCGCGAAGCGGTGGAACCTGCTGCCGCGCGATCCCGGCCGCGGAGGGCCCACGCGCGTGTTCGTGACGACGAGGCCGGCGAGCCGGCCCGGGCGATCCGAGAGCGCGGCGAGGCCGATCGGGCCGCCCCAGTCGTGGAGGACGAGCGAGAGCGGGCCGGGCACGACCGCGTCGAGGAGCGCCCCCACGATGCGCGCGTGGTTGTCGAGGGTGTGGAACGCGGGATCGCGCGGCTTCTCGGAGAGGCCGAGGCCGGCGAGATCCGGCATCACGGCGCGGACGCCCTCCGCCGCGAGCGCCTTCGCCACGTTCCGCCAGAGGAAGCCCCAGGTCGGGTTGCCGTGCAGGAGCACGACGGTGGGCCCGCTGCCCGCCTCCATCACGTGGAGCCGCGACCCTCCGGCGTCGACGAGGTACCGCTCGAACGGGAGCTCGCGCGCGAGGAAGTCCGGGAGCGGCGGCGGCGGCAGGCGGGTCAGGCGCGGCCTCCTCCGCCGCTCGCGCGCGCCTGGAGGCCTGCCGCCACGATCTCCGCCACGTCGAGTACGCGCAGGCTCTCCTCCTTGCCGGCGTCCGCGATCCCGTCCTTCATCATGGTGAGGCAGAACGGGCATCCGGTCGCGACCACGCCGCCCTTCGGCCCGAGCGTCGCCGCCGCCTCGTCGGCGCGGGCGCGGTTCACGCGCACGCCGATCTTCTCCTCGAGCCAGAAGCGCCCGCCGCCCGCGCCGCAGCAGAAGCCCTGGCGGCGGTTGCGCGGCATCTCGCGGACGGCCACGCCGGCGCTCGCGAGCGCGTCGCGCGGCGCCTCGGTGACCCCGTTCCAGCGCGCGAGGTAGCACGGATCGTGGAACGTGACGTCGCCCAGGCCGGCGGCGGCGGGCTTCAGGCGGCCCTCTCTCACGAGCCGCGCGATGAGCTCCGTGTGGTGGACGACCTCGTAGTTGCCTCCGAACTGCGGGAACTCGTTCTTGATGGTGTTGAGGCAGTGCGGGCACTGCACGAGGACCTTCTTCACGCCGTGGCCGTTCAGCACGTCCACGTTCGCCTGCGCCTGCATCTGGAAGAGGTACTCGTTGCCGAGCCGGCGGGCCGCCTCGCCGTTGCAGGTCTCCTCCTCGCCCAGGATCGCGAACGACACCTTCGCCTCGCGCAGGATGGA
Source organism: Anaeromyxobacter sp. (assembly GCA_035702465.1). Taxonomy (GTDB): domain Bacteria; phylum Myxococcota; class Myxococcia; order Myxococcales; family Anaeromyxobacteraceae; genus Anaeromyxobacter. The sequence goes on from DASSQM010000578.1 coordinate 4,675, forward strand.
GACGATGGCGCGCGAGACCTTCTTCTGGCGGTCGTCGAACGCACCGGCGCAGCCCACGAAGAAGAGCCACTCGAACGGCTCGCCCGTTCCCGCCCGCGGCACGTCGAGGTCGGCGCACCACTCCGTGCGCTTGTTCGAGCCGAGGCCCCACGGGTTCCCCTGGCCCTCGATGCCCTTGAAGACGCGCGAGGCCTCGTCGGGGAACGACGACTCGACGAGCACCGCCTGACGGCGCATGTCGACGAGCCGCGGCACGTTCTCGATGAGCACCGGGCAGGCGGTCTCGCACCAGCCGCAGGTCGTGCAGGCCCAGAACGTCTCCGGCGGCACGACGGACGTGATGGGCGGCAGCGCCGCGAGCGCGGCCTCCTTCGCCGCCGGGTCCTTGGCGCGGGCGATCGCGGTGAGCGCCGGCGCCTGCGCGGCGAGGTGGTGGCGGATCGCGCGGTTCACCTCCTTGTGCGTGAGCGGCTTGCCGGTCACGTAGGTCGGGCAGTGCGTCTGGCAGCGGCCGCACTCCGTGCAGCTGTAGGTGTCCCAGGCCTCCTTCCAGGAGAGGTCCTTCACCGTCGCCGTCCCGAAGCTCGCGCCCTCGGCCTCGAGGTCGAGCTTGCGGAGCGCCGCGATCGGAGACAGCCGCGCGAAGAAGACGTTCGGGAGCGCCGTGATGATGTGGAAGTGCTTCCCGTACGGGAGGACGTTCAGGAAGACGAGGATGAGGGCGAGGTGGAGGAAGAAGGCGACGGCGCCCACCTGCCACGCCGCCTCGGGTCCGAGGCCCACGCCGTGCAGCCCGAGCGCGCCGAGCGACGCCGCCGGCGCCCACGGCTCGAAGGCGGGCGACGCGGCGCCGCCGCGGAGCAGGATCGCCCCGCCGTCGAACGCCATGTCGGTGACCATGAGCCCCGCGATGAAGAGCAGGATGACGACGCCCTCGGTCGAGAGCGTCACCCGGTCCGGCTTCGTCACGAGCCGGCGCCACAGGAACCCCGCGACGCCGACGAGGGCGCCGAGCACGACGAGGTCCTTCAGGAACAGGTACGCGCGGCCCAGCGGCGCGTCGTGTGCGAGCAGCGGGAAGTGGAAGTCCTGCCCCGCGAATCCCATGCCGAACATGCTCACCGTCCGCAGCGCGAGGACGATGAACGCGACGAAGATGAGGACGTGGAGCACGCCGGGGCCGCGCTCCTCGGGGTCGACGAGCCGCTTCTGCCCGAAGCCGAAGCGCAGGAGCGCGCGCACGCGCTCGCCGACGCGGTCCACCCGGTTCTCGCGGCGCAGCGCGAAGAGCGGCGCGATGCGCCGGGTCATCGTGAACGCGAAGAACGCGAGGCCGGCGACGAGCAGGACGGCCGTGAGGGCGGGGCTCATGGGGTCCCGACGCTATCACGGCGGAAAAAAACTTCGGGGCCGGCCCGCACCTGGCGGACGGCCCCGTGCACTGCTACGGAGCTGGCTCGGTCAGGGCGCGGCGCGGCGGCGGTCGTCCTTGCGCTCGTCCTTCTTGTCCTTGTCGCCCTTGTCTGCCTTGCCGCGGTCGCCACCGCGGTCGTTGCCTCGGCCGCGCTCGTCGCCGCCGCGCGCGGGCGGGGCGGCCCGGGCCGGAGGCGCCGCGGGTGGGTTCGGCTGCTGCGGCGGGCCCGCGCGGCCTGGCGGCGGCGACGGAGGGGCGGGAGGGGCCGGCGGCGGCCGGACCTGGCCGGGCGGCGTGCCGCCCTGGCCCGGCGGGACGTTGCCGTGCCCGGGCGCGTCGCCGCTGCGGCCGGGAGCCTGGGGCGGCGGGACGGGAGTCGGCGCGGGCTGCAGCGAGGGGGGCGGCGGCCACGGCTGGGTCGTCACGGGGCGCGGCGTCGGGACCGCGACCGGCGTCGGCGACGGAGCCGGCACCGGGTCGGGCCGGACGGGGCGCGGCGGCAGCACGGGCGAGGGGGGCGGCGTCGGAGCGGGCGCGCCGTAGCGCGGCCTCTCGGGAGCCGGCGCGGGAGCAGGAGCAGGCGCCGGGGCGGGCGCGTAGCGCGGCGCCGGAGCGATCGAGCGCGGCGGCGGCGCGGGCCGGGGTCGCGGCGCCACCTGCCAGTACGTCTGCGGCGGCGGGCGGCTCGCGTGATACGGGCCGCGGTAGACGTAGCCGGTGCGGGACCACGACCAGTCCGAGCCGCGCGGCGGGTAGTAGTCGTGCGAGTGCGGGCCGCGGATGAAGCACCAGCCGCCGCCGGGCAGCGGGTGGCCGTCGTAGTACGTGAAGAGGAACGGGCCCTGGTAGTAGTAGTAGCCGCTCTGCACGGCGTAGTAGTCGACGCGGTCCGGGTAGTAATCGTGGACGTGCGGGCCGTCCTCGTAGCACCACCCGCCGCCGTACACCTCGGGGATGAAGTGCTGGCCGTAGTACCAGACCTCGGCGCGCGGCGCCGGAGGCGGCGGCAGCGGCGCGGGCGCGGGGACGTCGGCGACCGGCGCGGGCGGAGGAGGCGGGGGCGGCGGCGGCCGGTAGTGGCTCGCCGGGACGACGACGCAGCCCGCGGCGACGAGCGCGACCGGCACGAGGAGGGCGAGGCGCTTCATCGGGTCTCCTTCCAGAGACTTCCCTCGTTCGGACGCGGCGAGGGGTTCCGGCATTCACCGTCTGGCCGTGAGCGGCCGAGCGATCATGTTAGCAGCGCGCGTGCCGGGGCCGAAGGAAGCGGCAACGCCGCGAAAGCAGGGCGCCGGCGTCGCCGAAGGTGTGCCGAAGCGCGACGCCGTGAAGGTCCGGAACGGGGCGGGATCTCGTCAGTGGACGGTGCGCTTCTGTGGGACGCCGGAGCGGGTGGCGGCGTACCGCCGCAGCACCTCGGCATACTCGGTCGCCGTCCGCGGCCCGAGCACGAGCCACTCGTCGCCGATGACGAGCGCGGGCGCGCCTTCGACCCCCTTGTCGACGGCGTCCTCGAACACGTCGAGGACGTGCCGCTCGGTGGCGGGCGCCGCGAAGGCGCCGGCGAAGCGGCTCACGTCGAGCCCCGACGTCTCGGCGAGCTCGTAGAGGACGTCGCGGCGCGTGACGTTGATCCCGCGGACGAGCCCCGCCTCGAGGATCGCCTTGCGCAGCGCCTCCTCGCGGGAGGCGCCCTGGAGGCGCGCCGCCGCGAGCGCGGTCAGCACCGGGACCGTGGTGAGCGGCGGATCCTGCGACAGCCACAGGTCGGGCGTGGTGCGGGACGCCTCGGGCTCGCGCGCGGCGCTCCGCGCGGCGCGGGCGAGCCGCTTCCGCTCGGCCGCGGTCAAGACGCGCGGCTCCTTGCGCAGCGGGAACGGCATGAGGCGCAGAGGCCCGTAGCCCTCGTCGACCTCCGCGAGCACGGCGCGGATGCGCTGCTCCGCGACGAGGCACCACGGCCAGAGCGGGTCCTCGTACAGGACGAGCGAGACGGGCTCGAGGAGGATCCGGGTCGTCACGGTCGCGCGATTGTAGTGGCGCGCCGGATCCGGGAACGAGAGACAGGCGCCTGCTCGCTCGGTTTGCGTCCTCGAGCGCGCCCGTCACACCGGGTGCCCGCCGCCGCCGCCGTACGTCGAGTACGTCGACTGGCGGGCGCGCGCGACCTCGACCGCGTGCTCGACGTAGAGCGTCGCGATGTCGACCCCGGAGGCGGCCTCGAGCCCCTCGAACCCGGGCGACGAGTTCACCTCCATGATCTTCGGCCCGGTGCGCGCCTCGAGCATGTCCACGCCGGCGACCTCGAGGCCCATGACGCGCGCCGCCTTCACCGCGGTCTCGGCGTACTCGCGCTCGAGCACGATCGCCTCGGCGACGCCGCCGCGGTGGATGTTCGAGCGGAAGTCGCCCGAGCGCGCCGTCCGCCGCATCGCCGCCACCACGCGATCGCCGATGACGAGCGCGCGCACGTCCTTCCCGCGCGACTCCTCCACGAGCTCCTGGAGGAGGATCTCCTGCCCGAGGGTCCACATCGTGTCGAGCATCCCCTCGACCTCGGACTGGGTGTTCGCGATGAGGACGCCCACGCCCTGCGAGCCCTGGATGAGCTTGATGATGCACGGGAGCCCGCCCACCATGCGCACCGCGCCCTCGACCTCGTCGCGGTAGCGGCACATCACCGTGCGCGGGATGTCGATGCCGAAGCGCGAGAGGAGCTGGAGCGCGCGCAGCTTGTCGCGCGAGCGCGCGATCGGGATCGCGGCGTTCAGGACGGGCACGCCCATGAGATCGAACTGGTTCACGACCGACAGCCCGTAGCCCGTGATCGACGCGCCGATGCGCGGGATGACGACGTGCACGCTCGTCGGCACGACCTCCGCGTCGCGGTAGAAGATCTGCGGGCGATCGCGCGCGACGACCATGTTGCAGCGGAGCGTGTCGAGCACCCGCGGCGCGTGCCCCAGCGCCTTCGCCGCCGCGACGAGCCGGCGCGTGGAGTGGAGCTTCGGGTTCCGCGAGAGGATGACGATGCCGAGCCCCTCGCCGGTCGGCGCGGCCGGCGCCGCCGACCTCTCGCGCGGGCGCTTCGCGCGCGCGCCCTTCTTGCGGGGGGGCGGCATGGGCGCGCCAAGGTTAGCGGCGGCGGCGCGGGCCCGCAACGCGCCCGGGGGCGTCGAGAAGGTTCGTTGATCGGGGCCCCGGCCGCTGCTAGAACCCTTGTCTTTCCGAGCCCAAAGGCCGCCGTGGACTACAAAGAGACCGTCAACCTCCCCAGGACCGACTTCCCGATGAAGGCGAACCTGCCGCAGCGGGAGCCCGAGATCCAGCGACAGTGGGAGGAGCAGGGGATCTTCCGGCGGCTCGTGGCGCAGAACGCGGCGCGCCCCGGCGCGAAGAAGTTCGTCCTCCACGACGGGCCGCCGTACGCGAACGGCGACATCCACATCGGGCACGCGCTGAACAAGGTCCTGAAGGACCTCATCGTGAAGTACCGGAACCTGAAGGGCGAGGTGGCGGACTACGTCCCGGGCTGGGATTGCCACGGGCTCCCCATCGAGCTCAAGGTCGACAAGGAGCTCGGCTCGAAGAAGCGCGAGATGGATCGGGCGGCGATCATCGCCGCCTGCCGCACGTACGCGCAGAAGTGGATCGAGCGGCAGCGCGACTCGTTCAAGCGGCTCGGCGTCTTCGGGCGGTGGGACGCTCCGTACACGACGATGTCGAAGGGCTACGAGGCCACCATCGTGCGGACGCTCGCGCGCGCCGCCGAGAAGGGCTTCCTCTTCCGCGGCAAGAAGCCCGTGTACTGGTGCACGACGGACCGCACCGCGCTCGCCGAGGCGGAGGTGGAGTACGAGGACCACACCTCGCCGTCCATCTACGTCGCCTTCGATCTCGCCTCGCCGCTCCCGGTGCCGGCGCTCGCCGGCCGCAAGGCGCGGCTGGTCATCTGGACCACCACGCCATGGACGCTGCCCGCGAACCTCGCGGTCGCGGCCCACCCGGACTTCACGTACGTCGCCTACGACCTCGACGGCCAGGTCGTCGTCGTGGCGAAGGACCTCCTCGGCCGGTTCCTCGCCGACGTCGCGCCGGCGCACCTCGCGCACGGCACGATCCCGACGCCGCACTCGCCGCAGGCGCACGAGGCCGCCACGGGCGGCGGGGGCGTGGGGTTGGCGCTGCACCTCGCCGATCCGCGGCGCGTCCTCGCGTACGTCGAGGGGAAGGCGCTCGAGGGGCTCAGGTACCGCCACCCGTTCATGCCGCGAGAGTCCCCGGTGATCCTCGGCACGCACGTCACGCTCGAGGCCGGCACGGGGCTCGTCCACACGGCGCCGGGCCACGGCCAGGAGGACTACGAGGTCGGCCTGCGCTACGGGCTCGAGATCCTGAACCCCGTCGACGGCGCGGGCCGCTTCACGGCGGAGGCAGGCAAGTACGCCGGCAAGGACATCTTCAAGGCGAACCAGGAGATCGTGAACGACCTCCACGCGTCGGGCCACCTGCTCTCGGATCCGGGCGCGACGCTGAAGCACAGCTACCCGCACTGCTGGCGCTGCCACAACCCCGTGGTCTTCCGCGCCACGGACCAGTGGTTCCTCTCGCTCGAGCACGGCGGCCTGCGCAAGAAGGCGCTCGCCGAGATCGACCGGGTGCGCTGGATCCCGCGCTGGGGGCGCGAGCGCATCTACGGGATGATCGAGAACCGGCCGGACTGGTGCCTCTCGCGCCAGCGGACCTGGGGCGTGCCCATCCCCGTCTTCTACTGCGACGGGTGCGGCGAGCCGCTCGTGTCGCCGGCCGTGATGGAGAACGTGGCGCGCGCGTTCGAGGAGGAGGGGATCGAGGCGTGGTACCGCCGGAGCCCGGGCACGTTCACAAAGGGTGTCGCCTGCCCGAAGTGCGGCAAGGGCGAGTTCCGGCGCGAGCAGGACATCC